>DAITPI010000085.1:0-12167 GCA_036833655.1 Anaerolineales bacterium
ATAATGAAATTCAGTAAATCACGAAATAGCTGGAAGAAGCCCGAAAAACAGGGGTGCGGGCGTACGCCCGCACCCCTGTTTTTCGGATATTCTGAAGATCTGTTATTTACTGAAATTAGCTGAGCAATGGGGATGATCGTGCAATGGGAACGGGACATCACTCAAGGTGGGAGCAAACTTTAGAGGTATTCACGGTTCGTCAAATTTAGAGCTGTGATTTTGTGGCAACAAATCTGCTCCCCATAGAAACAGGGAATATGCCAAAATGTTTTCCGTGGGTCAAAACGCCTTTTTTGCACAGTGGCTCCAATCTGAGATGGATAAGCGCGGTTGGTCTCAATCTGATTGCGCGCGTGCCGCAGACCTGAATCGTGCCGTAATCAACAAGCTGCTGAACGGCCGGTGCCGACCCCAACCAGCCACCTTGATGGCAATTGCGCGGGCGTTCAAGATCCCTGTAGAAATCGCTTATCGGGCTGCCGGTTTGCTCCCCCAGAACTCGGAGTTCGATGAAACCACAGCCGAGCTCCTGTATGCTTACAACCGTATCCAGAGTCCGCAACGGCGAACGATCGTGATGACCTTTCTCAAGGCGCTTGTCACCGAGGAGGAAAATGAACAGCGCGGAACTCTCAGGGAAAAGCAATAGAGATTTCTCCCCGACCGAACAAAATAATATCCCCATCCCCCGATGGGGATATTATTTCTTAAAACGGCTCCTGTTTGGGGTATATTCTTTCAAAAGGAATCTATGAGAGGAACACTCATTCTTACTGCCCTGCTGATCCTGGGAGCCTGTACAGGGACGCCCAGCCCCGTCCCTGTCGTGACGGCGACTGCCACAAACACGTCGCGCACCACGGAGACTGCCACGCTTCCTAGCTCGGCCGAAACGGCCTCAGTGACCCCGACAGAAGCTGTCACCGACACCCCTGATCCCTCGGAGACACCGCTCCCTTCGGCGACGAACACGGCTGTTCCTACTGTGGAGAATTTGAAAGCCAGCGTGAGCGCGGATCTTCTCAGCTGCCGTTACGGTCCCGGTCCGGAGTACCTCTATCTTTTTGCCTTTCGCCGGGGAGCGAACATCGAGCTGATCGGCCGCGTCGATGCCAGAAATTGGAAGTGGGTGCTCGTCGAAAATCAGGTTCCGTGCTGGGCCCATGCCAATTTCCTGGATATCCAGGGCGATATTCAGAGCCTGCCGGTCGTGTACCCGGGGATTGCCAAATTGCCGATCACGCCTTACTATCCGCGCTCCGGCGTGCTGAGCGCAAAGCGGAACAGTCAGACCAATGAGGTGACGGTCTCGTGGGTCGAGGTCCCCGTCAGCCCTGGCGACTACGAAGACGAGTCCATGCAGACCTACATGGTCGAAGTGTGGCGCTGCGAGGACGGCCAGCTGCTCTTCGATCCGCTGGCGACCCGTCTCACCTTCATCACATTTGTCGATGAACCGGGATGCAGTGAACCCTCCCATGGGCGCGTCTGGGTGCAGGAAAAGCACGGTTACGCGGGTCCCGCGGAGATCCCGTGGCCTGCGTACTCATCCCCTTAACAGGTGCACCGGATCCGTTCCGCAGATTAGTTGAGGCTCACAGCATGCAGAATCCACTTGCGAACATCGAAAAGATCTACAACGGATTTCCTCGCCTGTTCTGGGTTGTGGTGCTGACCCGATTCATCGATTCCGTGGGGGGAACGATCATGTTTCCCTTCTTCTCACTGTATGTCACGCAGAGATTTGGCGTCGGCATGACGCAGGCAGGGATCCTCCTGGGGCTCAATTCCTTTTTTGCACTGCTGGGCAGCACTATGGGCGGCGCCATCACGGACCGCTTTGGGCGCAAACGCTTGATCCTATTTGGGCTGGTCTTCAGCGCCCTGAGCAGCCTCGGCTTGGGACTGGCAAACAGCCTCCAGATGATGTATCCGCTGCTGGTCATTGCCGGGCTGCTTGCCAGTATTGCCAACCCGGCCCACGAAGCCGTGCTGGCAGATATCCTCCCCCAGGAACGACGGCAGGAGGGCTATGGCATCCTGCGAGTGGTCTTCAACTACGCCTGGATCTTCGGCACGGCGATCGGTGGCTTGATCGCCTCGCGTTCGTTCCTGGCGCTGTTCGTTATCGATGCCGTGGTGAGCTGTGTCGCTGCCCTGATCCTCTTCCGCCTGCTGCCAGAGACCAGGCCCAAGCCAAAGGAAGGCGCGCCGCACAGAGAGGAAACCTTCTGGCAAACCTTGAAAGGATACCGGGTGGTGGTGCGTGACCTGGCGTTCATGGGGTTTGTGTTTTCCGGGATGCTGGCGCTGGTGGTCTATATCCAGCAGTACGGCTCGCTGGCGGTCTATCTGCGCGACGTGCACGGCATTGACAGCAAAGGCTATGGTCTCCTGCTTTCGATTACGGGTTTGGAGGTGATCCTGCTCCAGTTCTGGATCAGCCGCCTCATCCGCTCCCGCCCGCCGTTCCTGATGATGGTCGCGGGAACGGTGATCTTCGCCATCGGCATCTTCCTGTACGGCATCGTCAGCGGTTTTCTCCTGTTCGTGGTCGCGGCGGTCATCGTCTGCATCGGCGAGATGTTCTACTTCCCGACGAGCCAGGTGGTGGCAGCCGGATTCGCCCCGCGCGAGATGCGGGGCCGTTACATGGCGGTGGCTGGCTTTATCCGCTCGGTTCCGAACGCGTTCGGTCCGGCTCTGGCGGGGTATATACTCGACAACCTGAACCCGCACCTGCTCTGGTATATTGGCGGTTTCCTGTGCCTGGCATCCGCCCTGGGATACTTTGTTTTACACCTCCGGCTCGGCACGCAGGAGAGATTCGCGCCTGCCCTACCATCAAAGAAGGATATCGCGACCACCTGACTCTCGTTTTGTCCAGTCGTTACCGCCTTCCAGCAAACGGAAGGCGGTTTTTCATTAAGAGAGCCTATGCACGTCCGAGCGGTTTCCCGGCTAAAAACAGCAATCAAAAACCGCATTTGGGCGATCAGCGTAAGTCGAGTAAATGATCGCCGACACAACCTTAAGATTTTCAATCTACCTATTGACAATTCTAAAGTGATGTTGTAATATTGAAAGAAATTATAGAAAATATTCAATAATATGACACCACTTCTTCTTCTTTCTTAAAGCAGACTTTAAAAAGGAGCTTCCGATGACAGATTTTGCGATTAAGGCCAGGCAACTGGTCAAGAAGTTCCCTGCCCGGCCGGGCACGGGAGACAAGAGTGGCGATGGCGGCTCTGCCCCACCGCCGAAGCGCCGTCCCTTTGCCAGGCGAGAGCCAAAAACCATGTTCACCGCGGTCAATGGCGTGGATCTAGAGATCGAGCGCGGCGAGATCTTCGGCTTGCTGGGACCCAACGGAGCCGGCAAATCGACCACGATTCGTATGCTCTGCACGCTCCTCGAGCCAACAAGTGGCTCAGCGCAGGTCAATGGCTTCGACATCGTCCGGCAAGCCAATGACGTCCGGCGCAGCCTGGGCACGGTCCTGGCAGGAGAGCGCAGCATTTACTGGAAGCTCACCGGGCGTGAAAACCTGGAATACTTCGCGGCGCTGTATCATGTCCCGGCTGCGATTGCAAGGAAACGTGTGGACGAGTTGATCGAGCGCATGGAGCTGAAAGAGCGCGCCAACGAGCTGGTGGAAAAGTACTCCACCGGCATGCGCCAGCGGATCGCCATCGCCAAGGCATTGCTGGCGCAACCGCCGATCCTGCTCCTCGACGAGCCCACGCTCGGGCTGGACCCTCAGGCGGCGCGCCGCGTTCGGGAGCTAATCGCCGAGCTGAAGCAGGAAGGTCACACCATCCTGCTGACCACCCACTATATGGAGGAGGCGGACCAGCTCTCCGACCGGATCGGGATCATCGATGCGGGCAAGGTGATCGCCCTCGATACGCCCGAGGCGCTCAAGCGGCGCATCGACCAGCAGGAGATCATCCGCCTCGAGCTGACCGGCTGGCATGACGACCTGGCGGGCAAGCTCCGAAGCATCGCCGGCGTCGAGCAGCTGACTACACACCAGCAAGGAGAAGCGGACCTGTGGGAGGTGAGCCTGCACGCGCAGAACAGCCGGCTTGCCCTGCCCCGCATCGTCGAGCACATCAGCGGGAATGGCACGCGCCTGGTCAATATGAACATCTTGAAGCCCTCCCTCGAAGATGTCTTTATCCACCTGACGGGCAAGGCGCTAAGAGACTGATCCCATGGCAACCCCTACGATCACGCTCACAGGCTCATTGGGTCGAGCCAATGTTTTCACAGCATTGCGCGCGCTGGGCGCCGTGATGAAGCGCGAATGGATGATCTTTCTGCGTTACCCCAGCTGGGTCATCTCGCTGTTCATCTGGCCGATCATCTTTCCGCTCTCCTACGTGCTGACCGCACAGGCACTCTCCGGGCGCGACGGCAGCGGCATGGCACAATTCCAGGCTGCCACAGGCTTGCACGATTACATCGGCTACATCGCCATCGGCACAACGATCTGGATGTGGCAGAACGTGGTGCTCTGGAACGTAGGCTTTTCCCTGCGCAACGAACAACTGCGCGGCACGCTCGAATCGAACTGGCTCTCCCCCACCTGGCGTTTTGCTTATCTACTCGGCAGCAGCGCACCACAGCTGCTCTCCATGCTGATGTTCCTGGCCGTTTCTGCCATCGAGTTCGCCCTGTTCCTGGGCGTCCGGTTCCAGGGCAGCCTCTGGCTCGTATTGCTGACGATCCTGGCAGCCATCCCTTCTGTCTACGGGCTTGGCTTCGCTTTTGCCAGCGTAGTCATCACAGCCAAAGAGGCAAATGCCTTTGTCTTCCTCGTGCGCGGCATGGTCATGATCTTCTGTGGCATCACCTTTCCGATTAGCATTTTGCCAGGATGGATGCAGCCGATCGCTGCCTGGCTCCCGCAGACGTACATCATCGATGCCATGCGATCCGCTGCCCTGTCCACCAACGGACTGTCCGCCATCGCGGGCGACCTCAAGATCCTGGCTCTGTTCGGCCTCTTCTGGCTGACGGTGGGATACCTTCTCTTTAACTGGATGGAGCGCCGCGCCCGCCGGACCGGCGCGATCGGACAATATTGAGATGAAATCAGATCTGCTCCTCTCCCAACCCACAAATGCATCTCATCTGCGCGCCCTGTTTGCGATCGTGCGCAAGGACTGGAAACAGTACTGGCGCTACCCGTTGAATGCCGTCTCAACCGTCTTTCAGCCGGTCATCTGGCTGGCGCCCGTCTACTTCATGGGGAAGGCGTTCAGCGTCAATGGACAGGCTCTGGGCTTTGCCCAGTACAGCGGCACATCCGACTTCATGTCTTTCATAATCCTGGGCGCGGTCCTGGGGAACTTCATCAATGCCGTGTTCTGGGGTATGGGCTACGCTCTCAAGAACGACATGGACGCCGGTGTCATGGAATCCAACTGGCTGACGCCCATCCCGCGCCTGCTCATTTTGATCGGACGCTCCCTGACGAATCTGTTCGTCACCGCAATCACTTCCCTGGGTATGCTCGTCGTCTGCGGCCTGATCTTTGGTTTCCGGCCGACCGGCGATGTGTGGGCTGCCGTGGGCGCCATCGTCCCGATGCTCATTGGCCTGTACGGGTTCGGGTTTGCCTTTGCAGCGGTCGTACTGAGAATGCGCGAGGCAAACACCATGGTAGATATGAGCGCCTTCCTGGTGCAAATCTTCTCGGGCACCGATTTCCCCGTGACCGTGCTGCCGAAGTGGCTTTTGCCGATCGCCCTGATCCTTCCGCTCACCTATGGCATCGACGCCGCGCGCGGCTTGCTCCTGAGAACGAACACGCTTCTATCCATCGGGCTGGAAGTCGCCCTGCTCATCGTGTTCATGTTTCTCATGCTCTGGCTGGGCAGCTGGATCTTCTACCGGGTCGAACGGCGCGTCCGCACGCTGGGGACTCTGGGACAGCATTAGAGCTGGTATCCTGCAGAATGATCGCTCTCGCGTATATCCGCGAGTCTCGGTGCAGGCTCTTCGCCCGGACGTCATAGTACCTGCGCGAAACTTTGGTGGAGCCAGGGATTTACGCCTGCCGAACTCAATAGCGTAGCACCTCCGTGGATACCGATTAAGACTGCAGTCCCACCATTTCGGTGGGACTGTGCAATACGAGCGTTTGGTAAGTCGGGCCAGACTTAGTGATGATGCCCATCGCCTTGATGGACGTGCCCGTGCTCAAGCTCTTCGGCGGTAGGCTCGCGCAGTCCCACGACCGTGACGTTGAAATGGAGCTCATCGCCCGCCAGAGGATGGTTAAAGTTGAGGGTGACGTTGTCGCCGTCGACTACATCGATGCGCGCATAGCGTGACTGGCCTGCATCGTCTCTCACGGTGAGCTCCGTGCCCTCCTCCACGGGCATATCATTGGGGAACGCGTTGCGCGGCACACTCATGAATGCCTCTTCATCGAACTCGCCGTAGGCGTCGGCGGGCTGGATGACCACATCCTTGCTCTCCCCCACCTTCATGCCGATCATCTCACGTTCCAACCCCGAGATAATGTTGCCGTGCCCGACAAGAAACTGCAGTGGATCCTGTCCTTTTGACGAGTCGATCTCTTCATTATCCACATGCAATGTATATTCCATGGAAACCACGATATTATTCTGTACCGTATCTGCCATTTCTTAATCCTTTCCTCCTACCGGCTTGGATTGTTGCACCGGTAAGTCCGCCCATTGTAATCGGTTTTCTGTGTTTCATCCCACCTCCGGCAGGGGATGAAACAAAATGGACAATTCCCCGTCATGAAGGGAGAAATCCGGCAATTGATTGACAGGGCAGAAATGCTGAGTAAAATCCACTCATTCGCTCTGACCCGCAACAGAATACACCCGTTACCAGACCCTGGTGCTTAACGTTGACTTGCGTAGGTCGACGTTTTCAAATAACAACACAAAGAGGAGAGTGTGTATGAAAAAGGCATTGAGGTATTTCATCAGCGCCATTGTTGCCCTGACCCTGGCTCTTGGGTCCATGGCGATGGTCCCAGCCGCACGTTCAGATGCGTCCATCCGTCTGAAGGGCGGCGATTTTGTTCCTGCACAGAGACAGTTCGCGCAGCAGGGGAGTCAGAAGTACTATGTCGTCCAGTTCACCGGACCGGTCGAGCAAGCATGGAAAGACGCGGTCAGCGCGGCGGGGGCGGAAGTTCTCGATTACCTGCCGGATTTCGCTTTCAAGGTCCGCATGAATCCGGCGATCGCCAGGCGGGTGCAGCAACTGCCCTTTGTCGGTCAGGTGATCGCCTTCCAGACGCAGTTCAAATTTGGAGCGGATCTGAGGAGGGGTGGCGAAACGAATGTGTACCAGATCCGGATCGAACGCGGCTCCGACTTCGGGCTGGTCCGTGCTCTGGTCGCGCAGACCGGGGCGGAGATCCTTCTCTACGAAGACGGCATCATGATCGTCGCGGCGAACGGCTCCCTGGTGGATGCCATTGCGGCCGTGGACGATGTAGCTTCCATTAGTAATTATTATCTCAACGACAAGATGAGCAAGGACACCAGCGTCGCCACGAACGATATCGCTGGAGATATCATCGGCGCCACGGCTGCGCATGGACGCGGTTACAACGGCTCAACGCAAATTGCCGCAGTCTCAGATACCGGCCTGGGCGGCGGCACGGCAAGCACAGCTCATCCGGACATTCCTTCCGGCCGTATCACTGCTATCTATAACTGGCCGGGCGCGGCGGGCGGCTGTTTCCAGACCGTTGTGGACGATGGCTCCGTTGACGTGGATTCGGGGCATGGCACGCACACCGCCAGCTCGGTCCTGAGCGATGGCGGTGCTGGCGGCATCGGCGAAGGGATCGCCCCCGCGGCAAAGCTGGTCTTCCAATCGACGGAAAACTGGGCGACCATCACCAGCTTCTGCCAGCTGTTCGGTGGGTACCCGGCAAATGGATACTTCCTCACCGGCCTGCCCAGTGACTTGCGGACGCTCTACCAGCAGGCATATAACGCCGGGGCGCGCATCCATTCCAATTCGTGGGGCTCCGCCGCAGCGGGCGATTACACCCTCGACAGCGCCAACACCGATTCCTTCCTCTGGACCAATCGCGACATGGTCATCACCTTCTCTGCTGGCAATGAAGGTACAGATGCAAACTCGAACGGCGTGGTCGACAACGATTCGATCGGCTCGCCCGCCACAGCGAAGAACGTCCTGACCGTCGGCGCGAGCGAAAACCAGCGGATGGACAACTATCCCTGTGATACCGGCCTGACTTATACCTCCCATGACGCCTACCAGAGTGGGCAGACTTGCAACAGCATGGGCAGCAATCAGGCAAATTACCTTGGCACCTACGGCCAGCGCTGGGCAGCCGATTTCCCTGCCCAGCCCCTGTCCGCCGACGTGACCGCCGGGAACAAGGAGCAGATGGCATCGTTCTCCAGCCGCGGTCCCGCAGACGACACCCGCATCAAGCCGGACGTGGTCGCTCCCGGCACGTGGATATTGTCCGGAGCTTCCGGCCTGTACCAGGAGGGCTATGGAGACCCGCTCAATCCGCGCAACAATGCCTACCAGTGGGATGGCTGGGGCATGCCCTACAACAATGACTATAAGTACATGGGCGGAACATCCATGTCGAATCCCCTTGCAGCCGGCGGCGTCACCGTGATAAAGGATTACTACCAGAAAGCCTACGGCATCAACGCCACCGCTGCCCTCGCCAAAGCGACGATCATCAACTCGGCGGTGGATTTGCTGGACGAGAACAATGACGGCGCGAACGATAACGACTTCCCCATTCCAAACGTCCACGAAGGCTGGGGCCGGGTGAACCTGGACGCCGCAACCGATGGGACGCTCCAGTTTGTGGAGGAGGGAACGGGGCTCGCTACAGGCGGCGTGCAGTCGTTCACCGTTACGCCCACCGGCGGTCCGCTCAAAGTAACTCTCGTCTGGTCGGACTATCCTTCCACAGAGACCGCTTCGGTAAACCTGGTCAACGACCTCGATCTCACGGTAACCGGCGCTGCCACCTACCTGGGCAACGCCTTCTCGGGCGGCTGGAGCGCCACGGGTGGCTCCGCGGACCGGCGCAACAATGTGGAGAATGTCTATATCCAGAATCCCGGCGCAGGAAGCTATACAGTGACGGTCCGGGGCTACAATGTCCCGAACGGTCCACAGAAGTTCGCCCTGGTGGTGGACGGCGGCTCGCTGGGTACAGGCCCCACCCCTACACCGACCAGTACACCGGTTCCGTCCACGAGCACGGGCTTCCTGCCTGCCTCGGCACAGGCAGCAGTCACCACAGGCTCCGGCGATAACAACGGCTATGAGTCCGGTCCCGCCAACGCATTTGCAGATGGCGGCGCTGTTGCTACAGACCTGAACAGCGGCACGAGTAAGAGCACCTCCTGTACGGATGCGGGCAAAGATCGGCATGTCTTCTACAACTACAATTTCAGCATCCCCTCTACAGCAACGATCCAGGGCGTCCAGGTGCGGCTCGATTCACGGGCGGATTCGTCCAACGGCTCGCCCAGGATCTGCGTCGAGATCTCCACAAACGGTGGAGCATCGTGGACCGCTGCAAAACAGACTGCTGCCCTCGGGAGGACAGAGACCATCTATACGCTCGGAGGCGCGAGCGATCTCTGGGGAGCTACGTTGACAGGCGATAGCTTCACGAACTCCAATTTCCGGGTCCGCCTCACCGACGTGTCCAACAACACCGGGCGCGACTTCTACCTGGACTACATTGCGGTCAACGTAACCTACCAACCATAAGCCACACGCAACATGGTTCTCAAAAGATGGACGCCCGCCAGCGTCCATCTTTTTGTTACAAACCCTTATAATGGAGATCATGCAATATGATCTCTGCCTCCCCTGGTACTGGGAATTCGACGTTGACTTCGTCCAAATCATCGAGCACGCCTGCCGGGAACAGGAGGTCACGTTCTGGCAGATCACGCCGAACGACCTGCTCGAATCGATCACGGCGCTGTATAACGGCGAAAAGACCTTTCGCACGATCGTCGACCGGTCGCAATACGACCCGCGCTTCGAGCCCATCCATCGCTGGGCGAAGGAACAGCAGGTGCGGCGCATCAATCCCACGGAAGTCTCCAAGTGGTCCGAGGATAAAGCCACGATGCACCTCGAGCTGATCACAGCCGGGATCCACACCCCCTATACCGTTATCCTGCCTCCTTTCATAGACGTACCAATTATCCCGGAGTTCGATCTCGCGCCGCTCGGCAATCAGTTTGTGATCAAGCCCTCAAGCGAGGGCGGCAGCTCCGGCGTCGTCCTTGGCGCCTCGTCCATCGACCAGATCCTGCGCGCCCGCATGGAATTTCCGAACCAGAAGTATCTGGTGCAGGAGACGATCGTTCCCCGGACCATGCATGGTCAGCCCGCCTGGTTCCGCGTGTTCTATGCGAACGGCAAGACCTATCCGTGCTGGTGGCATCCGCTCACGCATGTGTTTTCGGTGGTGACACCACAGGAGGAGAACAAGTACGAGCTCTTTCCTCTTCACGACATTACCTGTCGGATTGCCTCCATCTGCAAATTGGACTGGTTCTCCACCGAAATCGCCCGCACGCTCGAAAAGTTCGTGGTCATCGATTATGTCAACGACGGCATCGATACGCGGGTCAGGTCGAAGGCAGTGGATGGCGTGCCGGACGAGGTGATGCGGAACATCGCCCATCAACTCGTGATGATCGCAAAAGGAGAGAAGAATGATTCGTGCGCGTGATCTGGGGATCCCGTTCGAAGGCACACCCGGGACCTGCAACGCCATTACCGATGTGCAGGCCGTGACCGTCGGCTATGCCACGGTGATCGAAGGCGAATCCGCCCGGACGGGGGTGACCATCATCCACCCGCGTGGGCAGAAGAACCACGAGCCCGTCTTCGCGGGGACATTTGCCTTTAACGGCAACGGCGAGATGACCGGCGCGGCCTGGGTGGACGAGGGCGGCATGCTGGAGGGTCCCATCGGGATTACGAACACCCATTCGGTGGGGATCGTGCGCGACACGATCATCGACTGGCAGGTGAAGAACGACGCGCTGTACCAGCGCTGGTCTTGCCCTGTGGTCACCGAAACCGCGGATGGCTGGCTCAACGATATCTACGGCTTTCACGTCAAACGGGAGCACGTCTGGCGGGCGCTCGAGAATGCCCAGAACGGGGTCATCGAGGAGGGCAACGTCGGCGGCGGGACCGGCATGCTCTGCTACGAGTTCAAGGGCGGCACCGGGACCTCCTCGCGCAAGCTCCCGGAGAAGCTCGGCGGCTGGACCGTGGGCGCCCTGGTGCAGTCGAACTTCGGACGTCGCTACCAACTCACCGTTGCAGGGGTCCCCGTGGGGCAACATCTGAAGGAGCACGCGCCCTTTACCGGCGGGGAGAATCCCTTCCGTCCGGAGGAGGGCTCATTGATCATCATCCTTGCAACCGATGCGCCTCTGCTGCCTCACCAACTCAAACGGCTGGCGAAGCGCGCCTCACTGGGCATGGCGCGCACCGGCGCGCTGGGAGGCAACAGCAGCGGGGATATTTTCCTGGCGTTCTCCACGGCGACTGCCGGCATTTCGGGGGAGATGACCGGCGCTGTCAGCTATGTGCACAACGACTATATCGATCCGCTGCTGTACGCTTCCGCGTATGCATCCGAGGAAGCCATTATAAATTCCATGGTTGCCGGCAAGGCAATGACCGGGCACAAAGGAATGTCCGTCGAGGCGCTGCCACACGACCAGTTACGCGAGCTCATGCAGCGCTACAACCGCGCGTGAGACGGGTGCCTGGAATCGTCACATCAGGAGGCAACATGAGCAAGATGGTTGCGCCGTATGGGAGCTGGAAATCTCCCATCACCACGGACCTCATCACTGCCAAAGAAATCGGTCTCCGCCACGACTGGATCGATGGCGAGGATATTTACTGGTTGGAAATACGCCCCCTGGAAGGGGGACGCTATGTGCTGATGCGCCGCACGCCGGACGGCGCCGTCAGCGAATGCACGCCGCCCGGCTATTCTGTCCGCACCCGCGTGCACGAATACGGTGGGGGCTCATTCACCGTTGCGAATGGCATCCTCTATTTTTCCAACTTCAAGGATCACCATCTGTATTGCCAGCCGGTCGGCAGCG
>DAITPI010000086.1:0-11950 GCA_036833655.1 Anaerolineales bacterium
AAGGCGTCGCGTATCCTGTGACAATCATCGAAGCTGGGCCATGTTACGTTACCCATGTACGCAATCAAGAGCGGGATGGGTATCAGGCGGTCCAGCTCGGCTATAGCGAGATCCACCCCAAGAAATTGGCGGCTGGTGAACTGGGGCATCTAAAAGCCAATGGACTACCCCCCATGAAATTTCTGCGCGAATTCCGTTCAAAGGAAGCTGTTAATGTAGGGGACAAGTTGACGGTGGATATCTTTGCCGTTGGCGAGCACGTAGATGTTGTCGGCACCAGCAAGGGCAAGGGCTTTGCCGGCGCGGTCAAGCGCCATCACTTCAAAGGCGGCAAGAAGACCCACGGCCAATCCGATCGCCTTCGTGCTCCTGGTTCGCGCGGCTCCGGTACCACTCCAGGGCGCGTGCTCAAGAACGCGCGCGGCGCCGGGCATATGGGCAATGAGCGTGTCACGGTGCAGGCGCTGAAAGTGGTGCTGGTGGATGCAGAGCGCAACCTGCTTGGCGTCCATGGCGCCGTGCCCGGAGGCAAGGGCGGCCTGGTTGTGATCAAAGAGGCTCGAAAGCAGTAATTGCTGAGAGATCGGAGCAACGTAACTATGAAAGTAGATGTTTTTGATCTGGAAGGCAAGAAGCTCCGCGAGGTTGAACTCCCCTCGGCGATCTTCGAAGCCCCCATTAACGTAGATCTGATGCACCAGGCGTATGTGCGCCAGATGGCAAATGCACGCCTTGGAACGCATGAGACCAAAGTCCGCGGCGAAGTCGCCGGTGGTGGCGCCAAGCCCTATAAGCAAAAAGGCACCGGGCGCGCCCGCCAGGGTTCGCGCCGCGCCGCGCAGTGGGTGGGCGGTGGCCGTATCCACACACCCCATCCCCGCAGCTATGAGCAGCGCATGCCCAAGAAGATGAGACAGGCTGCCTTGCGGTCGGCTCTCTCCGCCAAAGCTGCGGAGTCCGGGATCGTCGTGATCGATGGGTTCTCTTTCTCGGAGGCCAAGACCCGCCTCATGGTGGACGCGCTGCGCAAGCTCGTCGGTCAGTCGACGGCGCTGGTGGTGCTGCCGGAAAAAGATGACGATTATCGCATGGTCACACGCACAGCCAACAACCTGGGCGATACCAAGGTGCTGTTGGCTGGCTATTTGAATATCCGGGACCTGTTCGGCTATGACAAATTGATCCTGCCGGAAAAGGCGCTGGATGCCCTGGTGGCGAGCCTAGGATAGGAGAAGACATGACTACGATTTACGAAGTCCTTCGCCGCCCATTGGTAACAGAAAAATCCAGTTATCAATCCGGCAAGCTGAATCAGTATTCATTTATTGTGGCAGATAACGCCACGCGCACCCAGGTCAAGGATGCAATTGAAACGCTCTATGACGTGAGCGTGGTGCGTGTGAATGTAATCAATGTCCCCGCCAAACGCGGTCGCCGCCTTCGCAGCCGCCGCTTGCTTGTTCGCAAGCAAGCGTATAAGAAGGCTGTCGTCACGCTGGCAGAGGGGCAGAGACTTGAAATCTTTGAAGGGGTGTCCTGATGGCAGTCAAGAAATATAAACCGGTAACACCGGGCACCCGCGGGATGACCGGTTATACCTTTGAAGAAATCACCAAGTCCAAGCCGGAGCGCTCCCTGCTCGTGCCGTTGCGCAAGAGCGGTGGTCGCAACGCCTATGGACGGGTTACGGTCCGGCATCGCGGCGGCGGGCACCGTCGCTTCATCCGCATCGTGGATTTCAAGCGCGACAAGCGCGATATCCCGGCGAAAGTGGCGGCGATCGAGTATGACCCGAACCGCACGGCGCGCCTCGCGCTGCTGAACTATGCCGATGGCGAGAAGCGCTACATCGTGGCACCGCTCGATCTTAAAGTTGGCGATACGGTGATGGCAGGCGCGGGCGCCGAGATTCGCTCCGGCAACTCGCTCCCCATTTCGAATATCCCGGTTGGTACGTTGATCCACAACATCGAGGTCAAGGAGGGTCGCGGTGGGCAGATGGTTCGTTCTGCCGGGGGCGCTGCCCAGCTGCTCGCCAAGGAAGGCGATTTTGCACAGGTGCGTATGCCCTCCGGTGAAGTGCGCCTGATCCGCCAGGTCTGTTATGCGACTGTGGGTCAGGTTGGCAACCTGGATCATGGAAATGTCAAGCTCGGTAAGGCTGGTCGCAAGCGCCACAAGGGCATCCGCCCGAGTGTCCGCGGCTCTGCCATGTCCCCGCGCGATCATCCGCACGGCGGTGGGGAAGGCCGTCAGCCGATTGGTCTGCCCGGTCCGAAGAGCCCCTGGGGCAAACCGACCCTGGGCTACAAGACTCGCCGTAATAAGAAGACCGACCAGTACATTGTGCGTCGTCGCAGCAAGACGAACCGCTAATAGATAGAGGTACGCTATGTCAAGATCATTGAAGAAGGGCCCGTTCATCGAGCCTAAGCTTTTGAAGAGAATTGAAGCGATGAACCAGAAGGGCGAGAAGAAGGTGCTGCGCACATGGAGTCGCGCGAGTGTCATCTTCCCGCAGATGGTTGGACATACGATCGCGGTGCACGACGGCCGCCGGCATGTGCCGATCTATATCACAGAAAATATGGTCGGACATCGCCTGGGCGAGTTCGCCCCGACGCGCACGTTCCGCGGCCACATGGCTGGCGAGAAAGCTGCTTCGTAGGAGACTGAGCAATGGCTGATATTCAAGCACATCTCCGTTTTCTCCCGATGTCTGCCCAGAAGGTTCGCCTGGTGGTGGATCTGGTGCGCGGCAAGGATGCGAACGACGCGCTCGAAATGTTGCGCTTCGTCCCCAAGGCTGCGGCATTGCCGGTGCGCAAGCTGCTGGCTTCTGCCGTCGCCAATGCCGAGGAAAACTTCGGCGTCAGCCGCGACGATCTGTATGTTGCCAAGATCTTTGCCGATGAGGCTCCCACCCGCAAGTGGCGTCGCTTTGGCGCGCGCGGTCGTTTCAAGCCGATACTGCGCCGCAATTCCCATGTTACTGTCGTCTTGCGCGAGCGCGGGGCGTAGAAGGTAAGGAGAAATTATGGGTCGAAAAGTACATCCGATTGGCATGCGTCTCGGGATCAATCAGGGTTGGCAGGGACGCTGGTTTGCCGAAGGTTCACAGTACCGTGACCAGTTGCACCAGGATTTTGCCATCCGTGGCCTGTTGCAGGGAACGGATTCGAAGGGCGGCGCGGCAAAGAACGCCGACGTGCACAGGCTTCGCAGGGAATTGCCCGATACGATCAAGAATGGCAAGGCTGGCATCTCCCGCATCGAGGTCGAGCGTTTTCCCGGCAAGGTCCGCATTGCCATCCATACCGCCAAGCCCGGTATCCTGATCGGGCGCAAGGGCGAGGGCGTGAAGAAAATCCGTCATGCCCTGGAAGCGCTGGTCGGCAAGAAGGTAGACCTTGATATCAAGGAAATCAGCTCGCCCGATACCGATGCCCAGCTCGTCGCTCGCAACGTTGCGGATCAGCTCGAGCGCCGTATCGCATATCGTCGTGCGATGAAGCGCGCCATCCAGCAGGCGATGCGCCAGGGCGCACAGGGCATCAAGATCATGGTCGGGGGCCGCCTGGGCGGTGCCGAAATGTCCCGCGATGTCTGGCTGCGTGACGGTCGCGTTCCCCTTCAGACCCTGCGCGCGAACGTGGATTTTGCCAGATCGGAAGCTCACACAACGTACGGACAGCTTGGTGTGAAAGTCTGGATCTACAAGGGCGAGGCTGTCCCTGAAACTGAAGAAAAGGCGGAGGCAACGGAAGGCGTATACGTCAGCGAGTAAACGCCGGCGTAGCGAAGTTGTCTCCGGATGAGGTAGTAACTATGTTGATGCCAAAACGTGTCAAGTGGCGCAAGCAAATGCGCGGTCGAATGCGGGGTAAAGCCCTGCGCGGCGCCGAAGTGAGCTTCGGAGAATTCGGTCTGCAGGCTCTGGAACCCGGTTGGGTGACCGCCCGCCAGATCGAGGCTGCCCGCCGGACGATTGTCCGCGAGATGAAGCGACGTGGCAAGGTCTGGATCCGGATCTTCCCGGCGAAGCCGTACACCCATAAGCCGCCGGAGACCCGCATGGGTTCTGGTAAAGGCAACGTGGAATATTATGTGGCAGTGGTCAAGCCAGGGCGTATCATGTTCGAAGTCGGTGGTCTGGACTCAGAGACCGCGGTGCAGGCTCTCAAGAATGCCCAGTACAAGTTTGCGATCAAGACCAAGATCGTAGCCCGTCACGACGCAGGAGAGCAGGCATGAAGTCCGCAAAAACAAGTGAACTGCGTAACCTGAAAGCGGGTGAGCTCGAGACCAAGTTCTCGGATGCTCGTGAAGAGTTGATGAAACTGCGCTTCCAGCAAGTGACTGGTCAGTTAACCGATACCAGCCGTCTGCGCATTCTGCGCCGCGAGATTGCCCGTATGCAGACCATTCTGGGCCAGCAGGCGAAGGCTGAAGCAGAAACAGAAGGTGAAGCATGAACAATCGTCGTCGTATGACTGGTATTGTCACCAGCAACAAAATGACCAAGACTGTGGTCGTGGAGATCTCGCGCAAGTTCCGCCATCCCCTCTACCGCAAGGTCGTGCACTCCAGCAAGCACGTGAAGGCTCATGATGAGATCGGCTGCCAGATTGGCGACCAGGTCCAGATCGTGGAGTCCCGCCCGCTGTCCCGTGACAAGCGCTGGGTCGTGGAGAATGTCATTAAGAAAGAGATCCGCACGGCGGATACCGGTGTTGCCGATCTGAATGTGAACGTGAACGAGGAACCGGAGGCCAGCAATGATTCAGCATGAGTCTCGTCTGAAGGTTGCCGATAACTCCGGCGCCCGTGAGCTGCTTGTCATCCACGTGCTTGGTGGCTCCACCCGCAGGTATGGATCCATTGGCGACGTGGTTGTTGCTTCGGTCAAATCTGCTACTCCCCAGGGCGGTGTGAAGAAGAGTGAAAAGGTGCGGGCAGTGATCGTGCGCTGCGCCAAGGAGTGGCGCCGCGAAGATGGTTCCTATATCCGCTTCGACGACAACGCCGCGGTCATCCTGGATGCCGATGGAGTCAACCCGAAAGGCACCCGCATTTTCGGACCTGTTGCCAGAGAGCTTCGTGAAAAAGGCTTCATGAAGATCGTCTCCCTGGCGCCCGAAGTGCTATAGGTTGAGGAGTTTTAGGTATGAGAGTCAAGATTCGTAAAGGCGATACTGTTGAGGTCATCAGTGGTCGCCTGGAAGATAAAGGCAAGCGCGGTGAGGTGATCAACGTCATGTTGGATGACCGCCGCGTGGTGGTGCAGGGCGTCAACATCCGCACGAAACACCAGAAGCAGGTCCAGACCCAGACCGGTCGCAACATCAATCCGGGCCGGATCCAGTTCGAGGGGCCGATCGATATCTCGAACGTGATGCTGGTCTGCCCCAAGTGTGGCGAGCCGACCCGTGTGGCTGTCCAGCGTGATGAGGATGGTGCTCGCCGCGTCTGCAAAAACTGTCAGGCGCTGATTGATTAGCCGCGGAGTAATGGCAATGAATAGAATGCAAGAAAAATACAACAATGATGTGGTCCCTGCTCTGCGCAAGGCATTCGATCTCAAGAACATCATGGAAGTGCCGCGCATCACCAAGATCGTTGTCAACATCGGCATGGGCGAGGCGCTGGATAACCCCAAGGCGCTCGAGTCGGCGGTGTCGGATCTGACCACGATTACCGGTCAAAAGCCGGTGATGACGAAGGCACGCAAGAGCATCGCGAACTTCAAGCTGCGCGAAGGCCGTCTGATCGGGACCAAAGTCACCCTGCGCGGTGATCGGATGTGGGCCTTCCTCGATCGTCTGATGAGCACGGCTCTGCCGCGCGTGCGCGACTTCCGCGGCGTCTCCGCTAACGCCTTCGATGGACGTGGCAACTATACTCTGGGTCTCCGCGATCAGTTGATCTTCCCGGAGATCGAGTATGACAAAATTGACAAACTGCGTGGCATGGAGGTCACGATTGTGACCACTGCCAAGAACGATGACCAGGCGCGCGTGCTGTTGCAGATGCTTGGCATGCCGTTTAGCAAGAAGGAAGCGTAAATTATGGCAAAGAAAGCTATGCAATATCGTGAGGCTCGCCGGGAGTTCCCTACGCAGGTCCGCAATCGCTGCGTGCGCTGTGGACGCCCGCGAGGCTATATCCGCCGTTTCGGTCTGTGTCGCATTTGTTTTCGTGAACTGGCATTGCAGGGCAAAATCCCTGGTGTCGTGAAGTCTTCCTGGTAAGCGGGTGGAGGGATTCGCATGACTATTATTGATCCGATTGCTGATATGCTGACTCGCATCCGCAACGCCGTGACCGCCGGTCATACCATGGTTGCTATGCCGAGTTCCAAGCTCAAGATCGAGATTGCCAAGATCATGAAGGACGAGGGCTATCTCGAGGGGTTCGATGTGGCGGACGGCGAGCCGGCTACCCACAAGGTATTGCGCCTGAAAATCAAGTATGTTGGGGAACGGCGCGAACGCCGCCCGGTGATCTCAGGGATCGAACGGGTGAGCAAACCCGGACGCCGTGTCTATACTAAGAAGCAAGACATTCCCTGGGTGCTTTCCGGGATTGGTGTCGCCATACTTTCCACACCCAAGGGTGTGATGACCGGCGCGCGCGCTCGACAGCTGGGCGTGGGCGGCGAGATCCTCTGCAAAGTATGGTAAGCAGGAGGTAGTAGTGTCTCGTATTGGACGATTACCGGTGGCCGTCCCGAACGGTGTGCAGATCAATGTGCAAGGTTCGGATGTCCACGTCAAAGGGCCGAAAGGCGAACTGAAACGAACGTTTTCCCCGCAGATGGTTATTGCGCTGGAAAACGGAGAAGTGATTATCACGCGCAGGTCGGATGATCCCAAGGAACGCGCCTTGCACGGCACCACCCGGGCTGTCATCGCCAACATGGTGCATGGCGTCAGCTCCGGTTTTGAGATCGTGCTTCAGGTGGAAGGCGTGGGTTACCGCGCCGAGCTGCAGGGCAAGGATCTGGCTCTCTTCGTCGGGTATTCCCACCCGGTGAAAGTGCCGCCGCCGGCTGGCATCATCTTCGAGGTGGATCAGAAGACCCGCCAGATCAAGGTGCAGGGCTATGACCGCGAAGTTGTCGGTCAGACCGCCGCGGAGATCCGCCGCGTGCGACCGCCTGAGCCGTACCACGGCAAGGGCATTCGCTATGCCGGGGAGAAGATCCGTCGCAAAGCCGGCAAGGCCGGAAAAGGAGCCAAGTAAGCCATGGCAAAGAATACTCGTTCTATCGCACGTGTACGCCGTCATACCCGCGTGCGCAAAAACTTGGTGGGCACTGCCGAGCGCCCGCGCTTGAACGTCTTCCGCAGCCTGTCGTCTATTTACGCGCAGGTCATCGACGATGAGACAGGTCGCACACTCATCTCTGCCTCTTCTGTAGACCGCGAATTGCGTGAGAAGCTCAAGGGCATGAAAAAGTCTGAGCAGGCGAAATTGATCGGCCAGACGCTTGCAGAACGCGCCAAAAGCAAAGGCATCAACGCTGTTGTTTTTGACCGCGGCGGTTATCGCTATATTGGACGCGTCAAGGCGTTTGCCGACGGCGCACGCGAAGGCGGCCTGCAGTTCTAGGCTTGAGTGGAGAACCAAATGACCGATTACGAAAACGTTAACGTTGAACAACAGAATTTCGAAGCGCAGGAACAGTTCGAAGAGCGCGTCATCGAGATTGCCCGCGTGGCGAAGGTTGTGAAGGGCGGTCGCCGCTTCCAGTTCCGCGTCACGGTTGTCGTGGGTGACAAACGCGGCACCATCTCGATGGGTGTCGGCAAGGCAAATGCGGTGCCCGACGCGATGCGCAAGGCTTCCGAGCGGGCGCGCAAGAATATGCGTGTTGTCAATCTGGCTGGCACGACCATCCCCCATGAAGTCCTGGGCAAGGTGGGCGCCGCCCGCGTCATGCTCAAGCCCGCTTCGCCCGGAACGGGCGTGATCGCAGCCGGTGGCGTGCGGGCGGTGCTCGAAGTGGCTGGCGTGCGCGATATTTTGACCAAATCCCAGGGCAGCGCCAATGTACTTAACGTGGTCCAGGCGACCTTCGATGCCCTCGAGCAGCTCAAGTCTCCGCAGCAGGAAGCCGCCCGCCGCGGCAAGAATGTCAACGAACTGCTGCCATTCTGGGAGCGGAGGAAGCAAAATGCCTAGCAAAAAAACTGGCGATAAGACTGTGCGCGTCACGCTGGTTCGCAGCCCGATCGGCTACACCAAGGACCAGAAGAAGACTGTGCTCGCGCTGGGGCTGCGTCGCATGCATCAAACCGTGGAACACAAGGACAATCCGGCTCTGCGCGGGATGATCCAGAAGATCATCCATTTAGTTCAGGTCGAAGAGTAGGAACGAAGAACGATGAAACTACACGATCTTGTGCCCAATCCGGGCTCCAAAAAGAATCGAAAGCGCGTGGGTCGCGGCATCTCCGCAGGGCAGGGCAAGACGGCCGGTCGCGGGACCAAGGGCCAGGGCGCTCGCTCCGGCGAAGGCGGAAAGGTCTACCGCCAGGGCGGCAACCTGCCGTTTTACCGCCGTCTGCCGTTCATGCGCGGTCAGGGCTTTACCCCGCGTAACCAGGTAGAGTACAACGAAGTCAACCTGGATCAATTAACGGAATCCTTCAAAGCCGATGCCGAAGTCAGCCCCGAATCGCTTGAGAAGGCTCGTCTGCTGCGCGACCCGCGCAATCCAGTGGTCATTCTTGGACGCGGAGAGATGAAAGTGGCTCTCAAGGTCAAAGCCCATCGCGTCAGCGCGGGCGCCAAGGAAAAGATCGAAGCAGCCGGCGGAAGCGTCGAGCTGATCGGTTAATGCTGTATCAATAGGAATGTCCAGATATGCCTGAAAAGAAACAATCCGCGTGGCGCTTCTTATGGCGCTCACAAGACATCCGGAAGAAGCTGCTCATCACACTGGGGATCCTGATGATCTTCCGCATTGCAGCCAATGTTCCAGTACCGGGCGCGGACCGTGAGGCGCTGGCGGCCTTCTTCCAATCCGGGAGTGGCTCAGGAGGCTTCCTTGGTTTTCTGAATCTACTCTCTGGCGGTACCATTCGCAATTTCTCTCTGTTGTCGATGGGCGTGTATCCCTATATTACAGCCCAGATCATCCTGCAGTTGCTGGTGC
The DNA here is from genome assembly GCA_036833655.1 of Anaerolineales bacterium. Classification (GTDB taxonomy): domain Bacteria; phylum Chloroflexota; class Anaerolineae; order Anaerolineales; family Villigracilaceae; genus Defluviilinea. The sequence continues at coordinate 9,164 of DAITPI010000086.1, forward strand.
CGATCATTCCCTCGTTGCAGCGCAGGATGCAGGAAGATCAGCGTGAAGGCCGCCGCTGGATGGAGAAGTGGACCTACTATCTGGCTGTTCCTATGGCAATCCTTTCCGCCATCGGGCAGATCAATATCTTCAACTCTCTGTCCATCCAGGCGTTGGGTCGCCCCATTATCCAGTTTTCCTTTACGGGCGATCTCTGGCTGCCCTCTTTGAGCATCTTGCTGGTGATGACGGCTGGGACGATGTTCGCCATCTGGCTGGGAGAGCTTATCTCGGAGTATGGCATTCGCGGTCAGGGTCTTTCGCTGGTCATTTTTGCCGGTATCGTCTCGCAGATCCCTGTGAACCTGGGGCGGCTCTGGCTCGATCAAGAGAATCGCTGGATCCTGATGGCTGCCATGCTGATCGTGATTGTCCTGACGGTCCTGGCGATCGTCTACGTCCAGCAGGGACGTCGTAATGTGCCGATCATGTACCCGCAGAAGAGCCAGGTCTTTTACGCCATCCAGCGCGGCAAATCGGTCCGCATGCCCCAGCCCACCCTGCCTTTGATGGTCAACCTCTCGGGCATGATCCCGTTGATCTTTGCCAGCGCTATTCTCCAGTTCCCGGCGATCATTGCCAGCTACTTTACCAGCTCAAGCACAGCCTGGGTCAGCTCGCTTTCGACCAATATTCAGAACTTCTTCAACCCGACGGGTATTAACTCCTGGGGATACTGGCTTCTGTACTTTATCATGGTCGTCAGCTTTACGTATTTCTATACGACGGTTATTTTTGAACAGCAGAACTACGGCGACAACCTGAAGCGCTCCGGCGCCCAGATCCCCGGTGTGCACAGTGGTCCGGCGACCCAGCGGTATTTGAGCCGCATCCAGAGTCGCATTACCCTGCCCGGAGCTTTGTTGCTCGGCACGGTGGCGATCATGCCCTTCCTGTTGCAGCTTCTACTGCCGGCTGCCTCGAACAGCGTGGGGCTTTTCCTCGTGTCTTCGTCCGGCTTGCTCATCGTTGTCGGTGTGGTCCGCGATACCTTCATGAATATCGAGGCTGAGCTCAAGCTGCACGGTTATCAGGAAAAACTTCTCATCAGCTAGGAGTATCTATGGCAACCTTCATTGTCATGCTGGGTCCTCCAGGGGTCGGCAAAGGTACGCAGGCGAAAATTCTGGCAGAACGAACGGGACTGGCTCACATCTCCTCAGGTGATCTGTTCCGTGAGAACCTTAAGAATCAGACGGAGCTGGGAAAGCTGGCTCAGACCTACATGACAAAAGGCGAGCTGGTCCCGGACGACGTGACCGTGGCGATGATCAAAGACCGTCTGACTCGGCCCGACTGTGCAGCGGGCGCTATCCTGGATGGTTTCCCCCGTACCCCGGCCCAGGCGGATGCGCTCGAGGCGATGCTCAAAGATTTCGGTGGGAGCGTCGATATCGTGCCTTTATTACGGCAGAGGAAGCTGTACTGATCGACCGATTGACGGGTCGCTGGACCTGCCGTGAGAATGGTCATATCTTTAACGAGAAGACCAATCCGCCAAAAGAAGCTGGAACGTGCGATTTTGACGGATCGGAGCTTTATCAGCGGGATGACGATAAAGCGGAGACGGTCAAGAACCGGATCCAGGTGTACTTCAATCAGACTGCGCCGTTGATCTCGTACTATCGAGACCACGGCAAACTGATTGAGATTGATGGAATGCAACCGATTGATCAGGTGACAAACGATCTGCTGGCTGCATTAGAGAAATAGTTATTATGAGTTGGGCGCGCCAGATACATCTTAAGGACTCTGCTGAGCTGCAAATCATGCGTGAGGCAGGCCGGATCAATGCAGAAGTTCTGGCGACCACAAAAGCACTTTTAAAACCGGGTGTTTCCACTGCCGACCTCAACGCGGCTGCTGAGGAAGTGCTGCGGAAACACGGATGTTTTTCGCCGTTCAAGGGATATGGCCATCCGCCATTTCCCGCCTCCATCACGGTCAGCATCAATCGGGAGCTTGTCCACGGCGTTCCGAGCAAGAATCGTAAGCTCAAAGTCGGTGATATCGTCTCGGTAGATTGCGGAACGGTCCTGGAGGGGTGGGTGGCTGACTCAGCCTTCACGGGCGGGGTCGGCGAGATCTCTGCGGAAGCGCAGAAGTTACTTGACATCACCCAGGGAGCATTACACGCCGGTATTGAAAAGATGTGTGTTGGCAACCGGACGGGTGATGTCTCGGCGGCGATACAAAATTATGTCGAAAGCCGTGGCTATTATGTCACACGAGAATACACAGGTCACGGCGTGGGACGACAGATGCATGAAGGACCGCAAGTGCCAAACTATGGTAAACCCGGCACCGGGTTGCCGCTCAAGGCAGGTATGACGATCGCGCTTGAGCCTATGGTGCTCGTTGGTACAGACGAAACCCGTGTCCTTCCCGACCAGTGGACGGTAGTCTCTGCAGATGGATCATTGACAGCCCATTTTGAGCATTCTGTGGCTGTCACCGAAGGAGAACCTCTCATCCTGACTGTCCCGTGATCCCGCCCGGCAGGGCGTGCTAAGTGCAGGACTGCGTGTAATCTAGACGAATGGTCGACGAACGTGTATAATCAAAAACTTGGCTATGTAGAGAAAGCAAGTTGTAAGGAGCATTGTTATGAAAGTTTCTCCGTCGATACGGAAGCGCTGTGCCAAATGCCGCATTGTCCGCCGCAAGGGCATAGTGTATGTCATCTGTGAAAATCCAAAGCATAAACAGCGACAGGGATAGATAAACTATGGCGAGAATTGAAGGTGT
>DAITPI010000087.1:0-11946 GCA_036833655.1 Anaerolineales bacterium
AGGAACGCGGGATCAAGCCGTTGATGGAACGGATCAGCGTGGTTTTGCCACAGCCGCTCGCCCCGGCAATCAGCAGCACCTCGCCGGGGCCCGCTTCAAAGGAGATATCGCGGATCGCCGCGCCCTGACGGTCACGGTAGCGAAAGGATAGGTTTTCGATTACGAGGGGGGACTGTGGCATTGTGGTTTCCTGAGGCGATGAGGTCGGGCACATTATATAACATATTGCAGCATGTCTCCTCGTCAAGCGGAGTGCGAGAGTGTCTCAAAGGATGGGCGAAAACACACTCACCAAGGAAAACACAGAGCACACGGAGTTTTCCAAAGGGGTTTTCTCGGCGATCTCGGCGTGCTCCGTGATGAGATTCTTGCACAAACCCACGAATTTAGACACTCTGCGGAGTGGCACCGGGACGCCACGTCGTCGAGACGCAGCATTTCAGGTTTCTGGCGTTGCGCCTGTGCTCCGCTAACCTGCTGTCACCGTGTCGACGGGAGACTCTCTGATCGGCTTGACCTGCTACTCTTCAACGGCAGAGACCTTATGCTTTTTGAATATGAAAAAAGGCGGCAGGACGAACTCGGGCAGACGATCGCTGGACCACGGTGCTCGCGGCGCCATGACCAGCCCGCAGAGCAGGATCAGCGCCCGGTCATAGTTGACCCGCCAGCCTGCAAAATCGCGCCAGGCTTTCTCCCGGTCCGCTTTGAGGGGTAAGCCGGCGGCTGCCAGCTGGTCCATGGCTTCGTCAAATTCACGGCGCTCGATGCAGATCGGCGTGGACGGGTAATGCGGATCGTGGGGGTTGGGAATGTCGAAGTAATCCGCGATACGGCGGAACGTCAAGAACCCGGCGCGGATACACAGGGCGGCGGAGACCTCATACGGAATTTCCAGGCAAGACAGGGTGATCGCTGCCGCGTCCAGCACGGTCCCGCCGGCGGTGACCCAGGAGTTCTCGCCGCGCGGCGAGCGGAAAAAGATCAGGGCGGGGAGGGTGGTATGACTCTCCTCTACATCCGCAAACCAGGATTCCCAGGTCTTCCAGTAATCGGACAGCTTATCCAGCCCGTGGTTGCGGTGGAAGCGCAAGAGCATCTCCAGCGCCGATGGCGGACTGCCCGCCCGCACCTCCAGCAGATTGACCGCCTGCTCACGACGCGCGAACGCCGAGTACATGGTCGGCAGATAGGCGATCAGTAAACCGACCAGCATCAATCCGAGCATTGCCTCCGAGAAGGCAACCAGGGTCACCGGCGGTGTTTTGGAGATGTCGAATCCCAGGGTAAACAGCGAGGAGCCGCTGATCCGAAAGACAGCAAAAAGATCGCCGACCTCCAGCGCCCAGTACATGCAGGCATAGCCGATCAGGATCAGGACATACCAGGTCGGCAGCAGCAGAAGCAAGCCGATGGGCGCGTAATACGCCATGATGGCGTCGCGCTGGCGGTAGGACCTGGCGAAGTGCAGGATAAAGTCGAAGACCCGTCGCAGGAGGCCAAAGACGATCCGGTTGAGCTGGCTGCGCGCGGAGCGCGGCAGGACAAATGAGGAAATGGCCGAGGAGAGGGTGAGAATGACGATCGCCAATCCCACAATCAATACAGCAAGACGAAGCAGCGCCTGTGGATGGAACATGGGCGGGATTATAAAGCAAGGCTTGCGGATTGTATGGATAGAGTTTTGTCTCGGGAGTGGCGCGCCTGGCAGACACCCGTGCTATACTGAAAGCAGTGGGATATACTTTCAAGCAGCCATCAACAACCAGAAGGAGTAACACGTATGGCACACAATCTCCGCATCGCGACGTTCAACTGTGAAAACCTCTTCAGCCGGCCCAAGATCTTCGAGCAGACCGCCAAACGCTCCAACCAGCTGCTGGGCTATGTGGCCCAGCTCCAGGAGGCTCTCAAGAACGACATCTTCGACCACAAGCGCATCAAGGAGCTCAAGTCCAGGCTGCGCGGCTATGCCATTGTCAATGACCTGCGCGGCGACCACATGACCGCCATAGGCGCCCAGGAGTGGATGGGTGGCGTGGAGCTCGTGCGGGCGGATATCACCGACGCGGCGGTCAAGAACACTGCCCGGGTGATCAGCGACGTCGACGCTGACCTGATCTGCCTGATCGAGGTCGAAGACCGCAACCTGCTGCAAAAATTCCACGATGACCTGCTTTTCAAGGATTATCTCCAGCCCTCCGGCAGGCCCGGCTATACCCACGTTCTGTTGGTCGATGGGAACGACCCGCGCGGCATCGATGTCGCGTTCATGACGCGCCTGCCTGTGCTCGCGATGCTCAGTCACATCCATGAGTTCAGCGATTACGAAGGCAAACAGGTACGAACCTTTTCACGCGATTGTCTCGAGGTGCAGCTGCAGGCGCCAGACGGGAACGTCCTGTATCTCAAGATCAACCACTTCAAGTCGATGGGCTACAGCCCTCGCACCGACCCGCAGAGCAACCGGCGCAGGCTGGGACAGGCAAAGCGGGTCGCGGAATTGCTCGATCAGCATGATCTGGGGAATGACTATGTGGTCGTCGCGGGTGATCTCAACTCGGACCCGTCCAGCCCCTCGATGGAACCGCTGGTCAATAGGCTAGGACTTTATAACAGCAACCTCTCGCTGGCAGCCAACGACCGCGGCACCTATAGCACCGGCAAGAAACAGCTCGACTATCTCTTCGTCTCGGAGGCGCTGAAGCAGTATCTGCAGACCGTGCAGGTAGAGCGGCGGGGTGTGTTCGCAAAATCGAAGTGGGTGCCTTATCCCAGCGTCAAGAGCAAGCGCACACAGGCATCGGACCACGCGGCGGTGGTGGCGGAATTTCTCTTGCCGTAATGAGAGTAGTTGTTATCGAGATAGATTACATAAGAGCTATCTCCAAAACACCGATCTGTCGCACTTGCCGCGGATGCATACCTGCACTGCGCGCAGGCGCAAGGGTGTCCCTGACGGGAAGGTGTCAGGGAGTAGAATCCCCAGGAGTTTGAGCCGTAAAGGCTCAAACTCCTGGGAGACCCTTCGCCGCAGAGCGGCTCAGGGAGACAAGCAGTCCGCTGAATCAGTGGCAGCCTGGGTGAGATTGCTTTGCTGCTCCGCGGCTCGCAATGACGGTACGGAACGGATTCTTGAGAAGAGAGTAATTTCCGCCGTCTGCCGACAGCGGAAATGTTGTTATTGTAGATATTGTGCGAACACGTCTTCGAACTCCTGCTCCGACGTATAACCCACCCATTTCTGTAGGACCTTTCCCTCGGCATCGAGCAGATAGACCTCGGGCTGGTACTGAAAACCGAGCGCCCGCTGAAAGTCCCGGGTCGCCGGGTCGTCGGCGTCCAGATAGGAAAACTTGATCCTGCCAAAATACTCGGCTTCGAGCCCATGAACCATGGGCGCCATGGAGCGGCAGGTCCCTCAGGTAAAGCGGAAGAACTCGACGAAGTGCAGTCCGCCCGATGCCAGGCTGACGGTCGCCGGGTCGGTGGCATGAAGCTCGGGTCCGCGCGAGGTGGCGACGGGCAGAGCCGTCGCTTCGGCGGGAGCAGACTCCGTCGCTGGCTCGAGCATGGGAGCCGCAAGGGTTGCGGTTGGCTGGATTTCGACGGGAGGCTCCGCCGCAGGCGGATTGGCGGGTGCGGCCGCAGGGGCGCACGCCGCCAACATAACGGTGAGCAGTACAAAGGGCAGGAAGAAGCGGAAGGTCATCATGTTTCTCTGAAAACTTATAGCATAAAATCCTTACGAGAAGATTACGGAATGCCGACTCCATTTCCGTCCTGAGCGCAGGGCTGAGCAGGGTTGGCGAATCCCGGGGGTTGTATCATCAACGAAGCTCCCAGCGCCATCGGGATCCATTCGGCACGACCTGACAGGCTCTGGCATGAGCAGGTCGTGCAAATAAAGGCATGGCTGGCAGGCGCGCTCCGCTCAGCGCGAGACCGGCGTGCATCTTTGACGCTGTTGGAATCCTACGCTATACTGTGTTCAAGATAAAATCACCCAGTTCGAAATGAATAACTGATAAACGAAAACTATTCCACTAAATTAGGAGGTTGTATGGCTGATTTCAAACTGACCTATTCCACGATGTTCAATCCCCCCGAGGAGCTGCATAAGGGCTTCGATAAAGCGGTCGCGAAACTTAAGGCAAACCTGGGCAAGGAATACGGGATGATCATCGATGGCAAGGATGTGTTTGCCGATGACCGCTACGAGGACCGCTCGCCCGTCAACACCGACTGGGTGCTGGCTGTCATCCAGAAGGGCAACGCCACGCAGGCGAACATGGCGATCCAGGCAGCCCGCAAGGCGTTCCCCGCCTGGAGCCGCACGCCCTGGCAGAAGCGCGTCCAGCTCGTGCGCAAAGCCGCCTCGATCATCGAAAAGCGCATTTTCGAGCTCGGCGCCGCCATGGCGCTCGAGGTCGGCAAGAACCGCATGGAGTCTCTCGGCGATGTGCAGGAGACGGCGGACCTGATGTACTGGTCCGCCCAGATGATGGAGGAGAACGACGGCTTCATCAAAGCGATGGGCAAGGATCCCCTGGTCGGGTTCGACTCTACCAACATCTCCGTCCTGCGCCCCTACGGCGTCTGGTTGATCGTCAGCCCGTTCAACTTCCCCTTCGCCCTGACGGGTGGTCCCACAGGCGCGGCGCTCGTCGCGGGAAACACGATCGTGATCAAGCCCGCAACAGATACCGCCTGGATCGTCCGGCTCTACGCCGAATGCCTGCGCGACGCGGGCTTCCCAGACGGTGTGGTGAACTTTGTCACGGGCCCCGGTTCCACGCTCGGACAGGCGCTGGTCGAAAACCCCGAAGTAGATGGCGTCACCTTCACCGGCTCGCTCGACGTGGGCATGCGCATGTACCGGGACTTCGCCCATCGTAGCTACATCCGTCCCATCATCCTCGAGCTTGGCGGTAAGAACCCGGCCATCGTCTCACGCCATGCCAACCTGGAAGATGCGGCAACCGGGATTGTCCGCTCGGCGTTCGGGCTGCAGGGCCAGAAGTGCTCGGCAGCCTCGCGGGTCATCGTGGAAGCGCCGGTCTATGACGAGCTGCTCGGCAAGCTGAAAGCCAAGACCGAAGCGCTGGTCATCGGCGACCCAACGGAACGCGCCACCTATTTCGGACCGGTCATCAACAAGGGCTCCTACAACGACTTCAAGAACTTCACCGAGGAGATCAACGGCGCCGGCGGCCAGTTCCTGACCGGCGGGCACGTGAAGACCGGCGGCATGTACGACAAAGGCTACTTCGTCGAGCCGACCTTCGTCACCGACCTGCCCTTCGATCATCGCCTGTGGCAGCATGAGATGTTCCTGCCGATCACTACGATCGGCAAAGTGAATGACCTCGATGAAGCGATGCGCATCGCCAATAATGTGAACTATGGCCTGACGGCAGGCTTCTATGGCTCGCCCAAAGAGACCAGCTGGTTCTTCGAAAACATCGAAGCCGGTGTGACGTATGCCAATCGCCCGCAGGGCGCCACCACCGGCGCCTGGCCCGGCTTCCAGCCCTTTGGCGGTTGGAAGGGCTCCGGTGCAACCGGCAAGAACGGCGGCGGCTACTACTACGTGCAGCTCTACATGCACGAGCAGATCCGCACGTTAGTCAAGCCTGCCAAGGCAAACGGCAAGGCATCAGCCAAGATAGCTTCCTCGCAGAGGAAGGGTTCTGCGAAGAAAACGGTCAAGAAGGCGGTCACGAAGGTCGCCCGGAAAGCACGCAAATAGGACGGCAGACCCTTCCCCTCAGCGGGGAAGGGTTCTTTATCATGGGTGTCATTGCGAGGGCGCAGTCGAAGGATAGCCCTCGCAATGACATCATTCAAACTATGCCCTGGGATCCAAAACAATATCATAAATTTCAAGCCGAGCGCTCGGCGCCATTCTTCGATCTCCTGGCGCTCGTCGAAGTTCGCCCGCATCTCCAGGTGGTCGATCTGGGATGCGGCACCGGCGAATTGACCCAACACCTCGTCGAGCGGTTGCCGGACAGCGACGTGACCGGGCTCGACTCCTCCATGCAGATGCTGAACCATGCCCGGCCGCTCGAGGGACCGCACCTGCATTTCGAGCAGGGCGATCAGGCGGAGCTGGGGGGAGAGTGGGACCTGATCTTTAGCAACGCCGCCTTGCAGTGGTCGGAGAGCCACACCGATCTGATTCCGCGGCTCTTCGAATGCCTGCGCCCGGGCGGGCAGCTTGTTGTACAGGTGCCGTCGAACCACAACCATATCTCGCATCAGATCTATCGCGAGACGGCAAGCGAGCAGCCGTTCCGGTCCGTGCTGAACGGCTTCCAACGCTACGCGCCCGTCCTCTCGATCGACGAGTACGCCCGCATATTGTTTGATTGCGGCGCAGAGAACATTGTTGTCTTGGAGAAAGTCTATCCGCATGTGTTGGAGGATTCGGACGCGGTGGTAGAATGGATTTCCGGCACGGCGCTCGTCCCCTATTTTGAACGATTGGGAGATCATAAGGAGGAGTTCGTCAGCGTCCTGCGTGCCAAAATGCGCCTGGCATTGCCGGAGATGCCTGTTTTTTATCCGTTCCGCAGGACTCTCTCCTCGGCAAGACGACCAGACTAGCGCTTGTCTCACGCATGTTCCACATGCGTAATAAAATGCTTCCAATGTGTTTGTAGGCTGAGATTAAGATCCTGAGTTCAAATAATTACGCGGCACTTCGTAGCATGTGAGGAAACCATGGGCGCACCTGACGGATCCAGCAGCAAGGAAATCATTCACCGCATTGGAACCTTCTTCATCCTGGTAGGACTCGGCTTAATGGCATTCTTCATCATCTCGGAATCCACAAGGCAGACCGACCTGGAATATTTCTGCTGGTCAGGCATCCTGTTAATCCTTGGCTTTATTTTCCGCGGGCAGTTTCGCAGGACAGCCCCACCCAGCGGCCGGTTCAGCATTATCAAGCGGCTCACCCCCAAATCCAAGCAGGATCAAGGAAAGAAAAAATGACCAAACTCGTCCCCCTCGCAGACGCCATTGCAGACTATGTGAACGATGGCGATGTGGTTTACGCGGCTGGCTTCACCCATCTCATTCCTTTTGCGGCGGGTCATGAGATCATCCGCCAGGGCAAGAAGGACCTGACGCTCGCCCGCGCCACACCGGACTTGATCTACGACCAGATGGTGGCGGCTGGCTGTGCTCGCAAGGTGATCTTTTCGTATATGGGTAACCCGGGCGTGGGATCGCTGCGCATCGTCCGTGCGGCGATCGAGCAGGGGCGGCTGGAGTGGGAGGAGTACTCGCACTTTGGCATGATCACGCGCCTGCAAGCAGGCGCTTCCGGGCTGCCGTTCCTGCCCATGAACCAGACTGGTGCCACGGACCTCGAGAACGCCAATCCGAACATCAAGCGGATCCCGGACCCTTACGGCGGAAAGGACGTGATCGTCGTCCCGGCGCTGAATCCGGATGTGGCGATTGTCCACGTGCAGCGCGCCGATCCGGACGGCAATGCCCATCTCTGGGGCATCATCGGCGAGCAGAAGGAAGCCGCCTTCGCCGCGAAAAAGGTCATTCTGACGGCCGAGGAGATCGTGGACGAGAGCGTCATCCGCTCCGACCCGAACCGGACGATGATCCCCGGCATCGTCGTCAAGGCCGTCTGCCATGTGCCCTTTGCCTGCCATCCCAGCTACGCCCAGGGCTACTACGACCGCGACAACGAGTTCTACCTCGCCTGGGACAGGGTCAGCGAGTCGGCGGAGGCGACAAAACAGTATCTGGATGAATGGGTCTACGGCTTGAGAGATCGAAACGAGTATTGGGAAAAACTGGGTGGGGATGTACAGAAGCGACTGGAGGTTGAAGCGAGGTATAGTGAAAAGATTAATTATGGCAGTTACTAGGGGTTAAGGGGCAGGGGTCAGGGGCATGGGTAATTATCAGGATTTGATTTTCTACCAAAAGGCGCGGCAGGTAGTTGAAGCCGTTGATGCCTTGATTAAGGGCTAGCCTAGGACCATGCAGGCGCAGGAGATCTCTCGCCAGCTTTTTCGCTCAGCGACTTCTATTGGCGCCAACATTGCCGAAGGGCATGGCAGACATCAGGGTATAGAATATATTCACTTTTTGATTATCGCTCAGGGCTCTGCCAATGAAACAGAGCACTGGATGAATACAGCAAGGGATTGTGATCTGGGTCCGAAGGAAAAAGTCGATGAAATCGGCAATCTCAATAATGACGTCATCAAAATGATCATGGCGGCGATCGGTACTATACGAGCCAAACAAGGGCCTCGGGATCTAAAAGAAGAGAGAAGCGATTATCTCACGGACTCCAGCCTGCTCCACAATGATTGACAACCCCTATCCCCTCACCCCTGTCCCCTGTTTTGACCTCGGCGGCTCGGGGCATGACATTCACTTCCTCCACGCCAATGGCTACCCGCCCGCGTGCTACCAGCCGTTCCTGGATCTATTGAAGACGCAATATCATGTGTTTGGCATGTTACTGCGGCCCCTATGGCCCAACTCCCATCCGGAGGATATTCAGGATTGGCATCCACTTTCGGACGATCTTCTTCAATTTCTCGCCGGGAAGCAAACGGAACCTGTGATTGGCGTAGGACATTCCATCGGCGCGATTGTGACCCTGCGAGCCGCGCTGCGCGACCCGGGCAGGTTCCGTGCTCTGATCCTCATCGACCCGGTGCTGTTCGTGCCGAGCTTCATGCTGCGCTGGCACATCGTCCGCCGCCTGGGGCTGGGGGAACGGCTGCATCCCCTGATCGCGGGCGCGAAAAAGCGCAGGCGTTCGTTCGACAGCCTGGAAACGGTCTACCGCGGCTATCGAAATCGCCCGGTGTTTCGCTATATGAGCGATGAAAACCTCAGGGCCTACATCGAAGGCATGACCCGCAAGGCAGAGGATGGCTCCTACAGCCTGGTGTATTCGCCGGATTGGGAGGCGCAGATCTATCGCACGTCGATGCACGATTTCGACCTCTGGCGTGGCTTGCCCGGACTCGACGTGCCCATGCTCTTTCTCCGCGGCGGGGAGACGGATACCTTCCTCGTGCAGGCAGCAAACTTCGTCAAGCGGAGGCAGCCGAAGGCGCGGGTCGAGACGGTGCCGGAATCCACTCACCTGCTGCCGCTGGAGCGTCCGGAAGAAGTGTTTGATATCATGCAATCATTCCTTGAGGAGACCCTGAAGGTCTCTGGGTATCAGACTACATGGAGCTGAAAGGATAAAGACCTTTAGGGTCTGTGACAAAGATGAACCAAATCCAATATTCTTCCGCTGAGCTGATGATCATCAATGCGGCGCGGTTGCTGCGCGATGGCGACGTCGTCTTCGTCGGCGTCGGGCAACCCAACCTTGCCTGCAACCTGGCAAAGCGCACCCATGCGCCGAACCTGGTGCTGATCTACGAGGCGGGCGTGATCGGCGCAGAGCCGGCGCGGCTGCCGCTGTCCATCGGCGACCCCACGCTCGTGAGCGGCTCGCTCTCGGTCGTCAGCATGTACGACATCTTTGCCAACTACCTCCAACGCGGCAACGTAGATGTGGGCTTCATGGGCGGCGCGCAGATCGACAAATACGGCAACATCAACGCCACGGTCATCGGCGAGTACGATCATCCCAAGGTCCGCCTACCGGGCTCGGGTGGCTCCCAGGAGATCGCGGCCTGGGCAAACCGCTGTTACATCATGACGCCTCACCAGAAGCGCCGCTTCCCCGAGCGCGTCGAGTTCATGACCTCCGCCGGATTCATGGGCGGCAAGGGCGACCGTGAGCGAGCCGGGCTGCGCGGCGGAGGCATGCTGGCAGTGGTCACCGATATCGGCATCCTGGAGCCCGACGGGACCGGAGAGATGATCCTCACGGGCCTGCATCCGGGCAAGACTGCCGGGCAGGCAAAGGAAAACACCGGCTGGGATCTGCAGATTGCTCCCGAGCTGAAGACAACGCAGCTGGTCACCGAAAATGAGCTCAGGATCTTGCGCGAAGAGCTCGACCCGAAAGGCATTTACCTCAAAGGCGGAGGCTAATTGAAGCGTCCCATCGCGCTGATGCTCGTCCTGCTCTGGACAGGCGTCATTCTCAGCACCTATTATGTCGTTCAGAAACCGGGACTGCTGACTGCCTTTCCGGGTCTGATCAATACATTGTGGACACTTGTTGCTGCGCTGCTGCTGCTCTTCAGCGCCTATGGGCTGGGACGGAGAGCCCTGGCCTGGCTGGGAGCAGATTCCCTGGACGGGCTTGATCGTCTTTTGCTTGGCATCGGCGTCGGTTTGGGCGTGCTTGGCGTGCTGGGACTGGCGTTCTCTGTGGCGCAGATCGCGCGCCCGCCGCTCTTCTTCCTCGCTCTCCTGGGATCTACAGCCTTCTTCCTTCTCAATGACCTGAACAACCTCCGCGCCGACCTGCGCACCTTTGCCGCGCACTGGAACATTGCCTGGAGCCAGTACGGCGTCCCCACGAAGCTCGCCCTGGTCCTGCTGTTCGCGTTCTCCTTCCTGCTCACTCTGGCCCCCCAGTTCGAAGCCTTCGACGCGCTTCTCTATCATCTGACCCAGCCTGCCCGGGTGCTGCAGGACGGTGGACTGCGTGTGGTCAACGTCCCGCACTTCTGGTTCCCAAACCTGACGGAAAATGTGTACCTGTGGGCGCTGGCTCTGGGGAGTGAGCGCCTTGCCCAGGTCCTGCACTGGATCTGGGCGGTGCTCTCGGCGCTGCTGCTCTGGCGCTGGGCGGTGAGAGTCTGGGGCATCGAGATCGGACGCAAAGCGCTACTGCTTCTGGCAGCGATCCCCGCTTTGCCGATGCTCGCCTCGTGGGCATATGCAGATCTTGCGCTCGTCTTTTATGCCCTTGCCGCGCTCTTCGCGGTCACGCGCTTTGCGCCAGCAGGATCCCTCGCCTGGTTGCGTATTGCAGGCATGATGGCAGGCCTGGCGATGGCGGTCAAGTACACCTCGTTCACGGTACCACTCGCCGTCGGGCTGTTGATCCTGTTCTGGAACAGAAAATCACCGGCGCAGGCAATCGGCTATGCCGCGCAGTTCAGCCTGGTCGCCTTGATCGTCGCCGCGCCCTGGTATCTGCGGAATGCCCTCGTGATGGGCAATCCGTTCTATCCCTTCGCCTTTGGCGGGCAGTACTGGGACAGCTTCCGCGCCGCCTGGTACGCCGCGCCGGGAACGGGCATTGGCTGGGACCCGCTTGAGATCGTGTTGCTGCCGTTGAATGTCCTGCTTGGCCACCGCGACCAGAATTTCTTCGACGGCCGGCTCGGTCCGCTCTTCCTGCTGCTGGGGCCTCCGGCATGGTGGATCGTCCTCAGGCGGGCGCCTCCGGGTTCCGAGCGTGGACATTCGCTGCAGGCGATCGGTTTGTTCGCGGCACTGACATTCGTCGCCTGGACGTTCGGCGTGATCAACTCACAGGCACTGTGGCAGGCGCGGTTGCTCCTGCCCGCACTGATCCCCTTTGCACTTCCCACAGCCCTGGGCTGGGAGGCGCTCGCAGCATTTGACACGTCCAGGTTCAAAATTAGCTTTCTGGGGAATGCGCTGATCGCCGTAGTGCTCGCGCTGACGTTATTCGACAACGCGATCTTCGTGCTACAGCGCAATCCGCTGGCTGTGGCAGTCGGCGCACAGAGCCGCTCGGCGTATATTGCGCGGGTCAATCCGCCGTATGCAGCCCTGATGGAGATCATGGAACAGCTTCCGCAGGATGCTCACGTGTATAGCCTCTTCGAGCCGCGTTCCTATGGCTTGCCGCGTCCCACACAGCCGGACCCCATCAACGACAACTTCTTCCACGACCTGTATCTCTATGGGGCGCCCTCTGCGATCCTCGAGGACTGGAAGATGGAAGGGTACACTCATGTTCTCGTCTATGAACGAGGGATGCGCTTCCTCCTCGAAGAAGACCCG
>DAITPI010000088.1:0-11892 GCA_036833655.1 Anaerolineales bacterium
GATAGGAAGTGCACCAGTAATCCAGCTCGAACTTTCGGAACTCACCGGCGGGACGAGCGGTGCGTTCCGAAAGTTCGAGCTGGATTACTGGTGCACTTCCTATCGCGAGGCGGCCCTCTGGTTGAACGAGAACGCTTCCATAAATGCAAGCGTGGGAGCCGATGAAGCGGACCACTTGTTGCCTCTCTACCTGAGACAGGGTCTCGCGCCAGTGAACGGACCGGATGAGCGATCCGGGTATTTCCTCGCAACAAGCCGCTATAATCACGACTTGACTCTCTTCCCGGACGCAACTGTCCTTTATTCCATTGCGCGTGGCGATGCGATCCTGGCTGTCGTCAAACGACTCACTCCATGAAACGAAATCCTGCGTTTGCCATATTGCTTGCACTGAGCCTCGTGATTGCTCTCCTCACACTCACGGATTACGGCGAATCCTGGGACGAGATGAAGCTCTACGACTACGCCGCCGATTCGCTCCAAGCGTACAGGATGTGGCCCCAGCGTGGCGCCATCCCCGTGACAGGGGACCGGTTCGAGAACTATGGTCCGTTTTTCGTGATGGTCACGCGCCTCATCACCAGGACAGTTACACGCTTGCTGCCCGGTGCACAGGAGGTGGACGTCCAGCACCTGGTCTATTTCATTACGTTCCTGCTCGGCATGTGGGCGTTCTACCAGCTGGCGCTCCGCTGGATGAGCCGCAACGCGGCCCTGGGTGGGACGCTTCTCTTCCTGACCCAGCCGCTTTTCTGGGGGCACGCCTTCATCAATCCCAAGGATATTCCGCTCGTGTCCTTCTTCCTGTTGACGATCTATCTGGGGCTCAAGATGCACGACTCGGTTCTGGGGGGCGGAGCCGGGTTCGCGTTTTCGGCGGTCACCAGCGCCTGGAACGGTCTCGCGCCACGCACCCGTCGCCTGTTGACCGTTATTACGCTCCTGTGGCTTGCATATCTTGTCCTGCTGTTCGGCAGCACTCCGTTGGTCTATCAGTGGCTTGAGGATGCCGTCCGCCTCGCGGCAAGCGGCGAGCCATCGTTGATCACGACGATCGCGCCGCGCGTCGTTCGAGTTGCGCCCGAAATCTATGTCGAGAAGTTCTTCGTGCTTTTCCTGCGCGTCCGCGCCGCGTCCTTTCTGTTGTTCACTGCCATTCTCCTCTGGCTGTACCGCCGCACGTTCCCGGATGCTTTGCGCCTGCTGGGGTTGATGATGCCCGCCGGGATTGTCCTTGGCCTGGCAGCCTCCATCCGCATCTCCG
This sequence comes from Anaerolineales bacterium, assembly GCA_036833655.1. Classification (GTDB taxonomy): domain Bacteria; phylum Chloroflexota; class Anaerolineae; order Anaerolineales; family Villigracilaceae; genus Defluviilinea. The sequence continues at coordinate 1,265 of DAITPI010000088.1, forward strand.
GTGTGTGGGCGGGTGTCCTGGTTGCGGGCTATCTCCTGTGGAAGGCAGGTAGACGCGCCTGGCTTGTCCTGCTCCTCTATGCGGGAATCGCCATTGCTGCCATGTACCTGACCTGGCCCTATCTGTGGCCCGATCCTGCCGGACACTTCCTGGAGACCGTGCGGATCATGTCGCAGCATCCGTGGCCCGGGGAGGTGCTTTTCAATGGCGCGACGTATCCCGCCAATGACCTGCCGGCCTCGTACGTGCCCACCCTGCTGGCGATCCAGTTGACAGAACCGGTTTGGGCACTATTCATGGCCGGTCTGGCGGTGGCAGCCTACGGCGTGGCGAGACGGCGCAGTGCAAGCGTCGAGCTGCTCGCGTTCGTCCTGATCTGGTTCCTCGTGCCGTTGGTCACCTTTGTGGTGCTGCGACCGACGCTGTATGATAATTTTCGCCAGGCGTTCTTTATCGTGCCGCCCGTCTTTTTCGTGGCAGGGCTGGCGTTCGACCTGGTCCGCAAACCGGTGCTGCAGGCCGCGCTGATCGGGCTGGTCCTCGTGCCGGGTTTGATCGCCTCCGGCAGGCTACACCCTTATGAATATGTTTATTACAACCAATTCGGCGGAGGTCTGCGGGCAGCCGTGGATCGCTTTGAACTGGAGTACTGGGGCACGTCGTATCGCGAGGCGGCGGCAGAAGCCAATCGCCTCGCACCCCCGAATGCCAGGGTGTGGGTGGATGGACCCGCCCATCTCTTTGCCCGGTTTGCGCGGCCCGACTTTCATATATACTCTCCACAGGAAGCCGAGCGGGCAGACCGCTATGATCTGGTGGTGACCCTGGTACGCTATGACTGGGAGAAGACCTCCTTCCCGGAGGCAAAAATCGTTTACAGGGTAGCACGCGAAGGCGTTCCGTTTACCATCATTCGCAGACCTTAAAGGATATCAAGATGAATCTACTAGATCGACTCGCTACAGAAACCATTCTCGCCGATGGCGCCATGGGCACCATGTTACATGCGCGCGGCATCGGGTTCGACAAATGCTTCGACGAGCTCAACCTCACCCAGCCCACCGCGGTGGCGGAGATCCATCGCGCCTATATAGAAGCCGGCGCCCAGCTGATCATCACCAACACCTTCGGCGCGAACCGCTTCAAGCTTGCCAAGCACGGGCTGGAGGACCATGTAGTCCAGCTCAACCGGGCCGGTGTGGACCTGGCGAAGCGCGTGGTCTCGGCGTCCTTCCGGGAAGTGCTGGTCGCCGGGGACGTGGGTCCGCTGGGGGTGCGCATTGCCCCGTTCGGGCGCGTCCAGCCGGAGCAGGCGCGGGCGGCGTTTGCCGAGCAGATCACCGCCCTGGCAGAAGCAGGCGCGGACCTGATCGTGATGGAGACCTTCAGCGATCTGTATGAGATCCGGGAGGCGATCAAAGCCGCACGCGAGTCCTGCGATCTACCGGTCGTCGCCTCGGTGACGTTCACGCGTGACGATCGCACCGTGCTCGGCGATGACCCGATGAAAGTGGCGCGGGCGCTCAAAGATGCTGGGGTAGATGTGATCGGCGTGAACTGCTCGGGGGGTCCCGCCCAGCTGTCGCGGATTCTGAAGCAAATGAATCAGGCAGTTCCCAATGGGGTCTTCTGGGTCAAGCCGAATGCTGGCTGGCCCGAACAGGTGGGCGGGCGCATCATGTATCCTGCCGACCCGGAATACTTCGGCGAGTATGCCCTCTCCTTCCGGGAGATGGGCGCCGGCATCGTCGGCGGCTGCTGCGGGACGACGCCCCAGCACATCGCGGCGATGCGCAAGGCGCTCAACAGCGCGCCGCCTCTGGCAGAACCTCAGGTCAGCCTGCTACCTTCCGAGGAAATCACGGAGATGGCCCGCGAACAGCCCACGCAGCTTGCCCAGAAACTCGGCTCGGGCGGTTTTGCCATCTCCGTGGAGATGGACCCACCGCGCGGGCTTTCGACCCACAAGCTGCTGGCAGGCGCCTCCCTGCTCACCGACGCGGGCGCGGACGTGATCAACATTGCCGACTCTCCCATGGCGCGCATGCGCATGTCCGCCTGGGCAGTGTGCGATGTGGTCCAGCGCAAGGTCGGCGTCGAGACCACGCTCCACTTCCCCACCCGCGGCCGCAACCTGCTGCGCGTGCAGGGCGATCTGCTGGCTGCCCACGCGCTGGGCATCCGCAATGTCTTTGTGGTGATGGGCGACCCGACTGCGATCGGCGACTATCCCGAAGCCATGGATAACTATGACCTGGTGCCCTCCGGCTTGATCAAGCTCATCAAGCAGGGCTTCAACGCCGGCGTGGACCATTCGGGCACAAGCATCGGGCAGCCGACCAGCTTCTTCGTCGGCGCAGCGCTGAACCTGTGCCCGCCGGACGTGGAGCGGGAGATCAAGAACCTGCATCGCAAGGTGCTGGCGGGCGCGGACTTCTTCATCACGCAGCCCATCTACCGCGCCGAGGACGGTCCGTCTCTGCTCGGGCGCTACGAAGCCAGGTATGGCAAGCTGGAGCAACCGGTGCTGGCGGGCGTCCTGCCCCTGGTAAGCGTGCGGCATGCCAGCTTCCTGCACAATGAAGTGCCGGGCATCTTCATCCCCGAGGAAACGCACAGGCGCATCGAAGCGGCCGGAGAGAATGGAGCGCAGGCCGGGGTGGAGATCGCCGTCGAGCTGATCCAGCAGATCAAGGGCTGGGCGCAGGGAATCTATCTCATGCCGCAGTTCCACAAGTTCGACATGATCGCGGAGATCATAGAACGTGTAGGCAAGTAGACAGGCACACACGTAAAGACGAGCAGAAAGTTGTGCCTGCGTACCTACTTACGTGTGCACTTGTTCCCGTGTATACTTAAACCATGCTCCTTACAATCGACGTCGGCAACACCAACCTCACACTGGGACTGTATAACGGCAACACCCTGTTTGCCCACTGGAGACTTGCCACCGATCACGCCCGCATGCCGGATGAGTATGGGCTGCAATTTCTGGGTCTCCTTCAAAACGCCAATCTCACCAAGAAAGAGCTGACCGGCATCTGTCTGGCCTCGGTGGTACCGCAGCTCACCGCGCGCGTGATTCAGGCCTGCCGGGAATACTTGAACAAGGAACCCTTTGTGGTAGATGTGGGCATCAAGACGGGCATCAAGGTCCGTTATGAGGACCCGAGAGCTGTCGGCGCCGACCGGATTGCGGATGCGGTGGCGGTCATGTATCTATACGGCGGGCCCGCCTGCGTGATCGATTTCGGGACTGCCACGACGTTCAACGCGCTGACCAAGGATGGAGAATACCTGGGCGGCGCGATCACGGCGGGCATCAACCTCGCCACCGAGGCGCTCTTTGTCCATGCCGCGAAGCTACCGCGCATCGACCTCCAGCGTCCGCCCTCGATCATCGGGCGTAACACCGTCCATGCCATGCAGTCGGGGCTGCTGTTCGGGTACGTGAGCATGGTGGAGGGCATGGTCGAGCGCTTCCGCAAGGAGTTGGGGGTGGAGATGAAAGTGATCGCGACCGGGGGACTCTCGGAAGTTGTCGCGCAGGAAACCGACGTGATCCAGATCATCGCCCCCTGGCTCACCCTGGAAGGCTTGCGCATTCTCTGGGATCTGAACCATCCCCTTTAACGTCGTACCTGCACTCCCGGGCGTTTGTCCCGGGGGCACGTGCGGGGAAGTGTTGCGAGCCGCGGGCAGCAATGACGAAGAGAGCTCTTTCCTGGCTGTCCACACTGGCCCTATTCCTGCTTGGATGCGGGGGTCTGCAGCTCGTCGCTCCTCCCACACCGACGATGGCGCCCACCCGGACCGCCCCACCTTCACCCTCGCCCATCCCGCCTGTTACCGTTACCCCGATCCTTTTCCCCACCTACAGCCCGACCGTCCCGCCCTCGCCGACTCCCCTTCCCACATTTACACCCCAGCCCACACTGACACCTGAACCTCAGTGGAGCATCCAGGGACCCGGTGACGTGGTCGTCCCGATCCTCCTGTACCATCACATTGGATCCTCGCTCCAGGGCGACACGGTCTACTACGTCTCGCCCGAGGCATTCGACCGGCAAATGAATCTACTGTATCAGTGGGGATATAAAACCATCTCGGTGGATCTACTTTCGAGGGCGATCAACGAAGGAGCGCAGCTGCCGCCGAAGCCAGTCATCCTGACCTTCGATGATGGCAGTGAGACGACGTACACCGCCGCTCTGCCCATCCTGCAACGGTATGGCTTTACGGGCGTAGCTTATATCGTTCTCAACTATGTCGGTGTCCCCAGATACATGACTGTCGAGCAGATCCGCGGTCTATATGCAGCTGGCTGGGAGATCGGCAGCCATGGACTGAGCCATATTGACCTGACTGCCAGCCCCAGAAAGCAGGAGGCAGAGGTCAGCGAATCACGCAAAAGGCTCGAGAAGTTGCTCGGCGTGCCTGTGACAAGCTTTGCTTACCCATTTGGTGTGTATGACGATGACTCGCTGCACTATGTCCATCTGTCAGGCTACCTCGCGGCGATGGGGCTCGGCAGAGAATCATTACAGGGCCAGAGGAACCTGTTTTACCTCTACCGCCAGCCCGTCACAGGGACCGCTGATCTGGAGGCGTTCGCCCGGCTCCTGCCCTGGCGCGAAGCGGGGGAAGATATTCTGCCTGTAACGATTGTGCCCTAGCATCTATACGGGAACAAATTCGGCTCCTGGAGAGTTGAAAAGGTAGAGAGAAGGAGAGCCGAGATGAACATGAAGTTCCTGATTGGAGTCCTGATCCTCTTGCTGGCAACCTGCTCGATCTACAACCCGACGCCGAAGGGCAATGGGATCGAGGGCCAGGTGCTGATCGGGCCGATGTGCCCCGTCGTGCAGCAGGGTCAGGATTGTCCCGACCAGCCATACCAGGCGACGCTGACGGTCAACACCTCGAACGGCGTGCAGATCACCCAGTTCCGGACCGATGAGCAGGGCCACTTCAAGGTCCCGCTCGTGCCGGGAGACTACGTCCTGCACCCCGAATCCCCAAACGGGATCCCGTTCGCAGGCGAGCAATCCTTTACAGTTTCTTCCGGCCAGTACACACAGATCACGATCCACTACGATAGCGGCATCCGTTAACAGATCTCTTATGGCGCTTTCCCTTGCTTTCACCTCTCATGCGCGCTATAATGCGCTGCTGGTCGAATAGTAAGGAGAAAGCAAGTATGCCGGTTTATACCTATCGTTGTGAGTCATGTGGTGTGCAGTTCGAGCGCCATCAGTCTTTCACGGATGAGCCTCTGAAGACCTGCCCGGAGTGCCGCAAGAAATCACTGAAGAAAGTCATCACTCCCACCCGGATCATCTTCAAGGGCTCCGGCTTTTACGCGACCGACCACCGCTCCCCCTCCGGGAGCAGCAAACCCTCCTCCGGCGCCAGGGCGGCAGACAGCAAATCCGAGAAGACGGAATCAAGTCCGAGCACTGGCGAGAGCAAGGAATAGATCCAGATTCATCTCGTAATCAAAAGAGAGAAGGCAAATGCCTTCTCTCTTTCTTCTTAATTGTAGGGCGGCTTCACAAAGCGCCCGCCATTATGAGGGCAGGTACAGCGTCAGCAGACCGGCGCGGGCAGCCAGGAGCTTACGATGACATCCATTGTGATCCCATACGCGAGCGCATTCCAGAAGCGCATGCTGGCAGGCTGGTCTTTGACCTTTTGCCAGTAGCCGGAAAAGACAAAGAACGTTGCCACCAGCGCCACTCCCAGGCGGATCAGGATGCTCGTCCACGTGCCAAAGCACCAGGGGGACTGGTTCTTGATCACCTCGACCGCCACGCTGTACACCCAGCGCAGGAGCACGCCCACGAAGACTCCAATAAATACCTGTACCCTGGCGCTCGTATCCTCCCGTTGCGTGACCAGCCGAAACCCGATGGCGTCGTTGAAGTTGAATGAGTTCATCTCTCCTCCTAATACGTCCAGGGACCCACAAGAGCGTCGATGGAAACGCCATAGACCAGGGCATTGAGAAAACGCATCCCGGTTGGCTGGTCCTTCACCTTCTGCCAGTATCCGGAGAAGACGAAGATCGTGGCAATGAGCGCCACAACGATGCGAGCAATGATGACCGACAGATTGAACGGGACCTTATTCTTGAGAATGTCCACAATGATCCAGCGCAAGATCACGCCGAGGAAGACACCGAAGAAGACCTGGATTTTGGCGCCCGTATCCTCCTGCTGGGTTGCCAGCCGGAACCGAATGGCATCATCGAAAACGAATGATTGCATTGGCACTCTCCTTATGAAACGCAATCCTGGAATTGTGGAACAAAGCGATTATAGCAAACGGATTTGTTCCAGGCAATCGGCATGCAAACAGCATACGCTTGTGAGATATATGACAAGTGTCATAGAATTATCTAGACACATATGGTCATAATTATGATATCCATCACTGATAATTTAGACCGAAAAAGTGTAAATTAAAGACATCAAGAAAGCTCAGATCACTCTGAAAGGAAACACAACAATGGCTTCTTATGTTAACACCCGCAAGGGTCAAGTGCTCGAAACCCCGTCCATCATCAATATGCTGTTCAGTGACAAGCGTTTCTCTGTTCTCTGGCTGGCTGTCCGGGTCTGGCTTGGCTGGAAGTGGATCGATGCAAGCATTCATAAGCTGCAAAGCCCCGCCTGGATGCAGACCGGCGAAGCGCTGAAAGGCTTCTGGATGGGTGCCATCCAGGTCCCGGCCGAGGGACGCCCTCCGATCGCCTATGACTGGTACCGCAACTTCCTGCAGGCGATGCTTGATGCCCAGGCATACACCTGGTTTGCCAAGGTGATTGCCGTCAGTGAGCTGCTGATCGGGATTGCGCTGATCGTCGGCCTCTTCGTCGGGCTCACCGCCTTCTTCGGCGGCTTCATGAACTGGAACTTCATCATGGCGGGTTCCGCCAGCGTCAACGGCATGTTCTTTGCGCTGTCCGTCCTGCTCGTGCTTGCCTGGAAGATCGCCGGATACATCGGTGCCGATTACTTCGTGCTGCCCCGACTCGCTGATCTTTGGTCCAGGAAAGAATAATCAAAGAAACGGAAACAAAACAGGCGGCGAGTCAGATCGCTGCCTGTTTTGTTTTAAACCAGGAGCTTGAACTTCCGTTTAACGGTTCGATAATGTACTGCCCAGTAGGACTGCGTTCGCCCAGTAAAAACCTGTATCGCCGGAGGGCAAGAGATCGTAGGTCGCCTGGCCGGCATAAGGCAAACGTTCCGCAAGGATGACCCGCGTTCCGTCGAGGACATCGCCTGCTTTGAGATCGCCGAGCGCCCGGCCATCGGGGGCTGGATGGCCCGCTGAGGCCCACAGCTCACGTCCATCGCTTAACACAATGTGGACGACCTGGTGCGTCGCGGGGACCGGGACGCGCGAGGTCCGCAAGATCATCCCAACGACGCGCTCTCCCGATCCGTTCATCGTCCAGACCGGATCCCCCACCCGCAAGTTTTCCACACGGATTGCCCCCCGCGGTGTGTCGATCAGCGTCCCTGCGGCAAGACAGATAGGACAGGTGGGAAAGCCCTGGTCCTGCTTTTCGATCCGAATCGTTCCCCTGGCATCAACGGTCCCTGTAATGATGGAGCCTTGCTGTCCCTCTGCTCCGGTCTGGATTTGGAACTGGTATTTATCGCCAACCAGTTCGAAGCGCAGCGCATTCAACCTCTTGTGTTCACGATAAACAAGTAATTTTTGATCGTCGGTGAAACTGGTCGTACCCGAAAGATTGTTGTGGCTCAGGATCGCCTGGAATTCCTCCTGGTCGGCTTGCAGCTCAGGGAAACGCTGCTGTGCAAGGAGTAATTCATCGTCATGGGCAACAGGATAGAAATCGGGATCGCAAAAGAAGAAGTCAGGGAACTCGTCAAGAACCTTATATTTCAGCTCGGTTGGGGAAAAGGTCGCAGAAGGAAGCGTAGGAATGGTCGTCGCGGGAACAGGCGTGGGGGAAGGTCCCTCTGTGGGCGGCGGGCCCACCGTGCTGGCAATGACCGTGCTCGCCACCGCAGTGATGACGATCGGTGTGGCTTCGCCGCTGCCTCCCCCGCCGCTCTCAGGAATAATCGGCGCGCACGCGGCAAGGACGAGTGCAAGAAGGATTGTGAAACTCTTATTTTTTCTCATACCAGCCTCCTTTTGCTGAGGACTTTTATGCCAGGCAGAATGTTCTCCATTTCATAATAGAAGTATCGCGCAGATTGCTTAATTAGAAATAAATCATATCATTCTGGGAGAGTGGCGCTTGAGGGCCACGACCGAAGCATCCCGCCGCGCAGCGGCGAGGCCCTTCGTTTGGTTTCGACGCTGGCGTCTTAACCAACACTCACGCCGTACCGGCGTTCGTCGGTATGGTGACACATATTAATGAAGAAGACCCCGGTTGGGGTCTTCGCTCTTGGTTGTTTAGTCGTTCTTCTTCTTTGACGAGGATTTCCGCTTCGAAGAAGCGTTGGGAACCTTCTCGCCTTTCTTCCTTGCTTCCGAGAGACCGATGGCGACCGCCTGTTTGCGGCTCTTGACCGTCTTACCCAATCGACCGCTTTTCAACTGACCTCTCTTCTGCTTGTGCACTGCTTTCTTAACCGACTCACCAGCCTTCTTTCCATACTTAGCCATAAGATACTCCTTTCCTAATCCGTAAAGATTAGCCACCCTGATAAACGAGAAGGGCAGAGTTCTGTTACAGGGAATCAGGACGCTGACAACGCCCTCGCTAAGCTGCCGTTCCGGCAGCCATCGCCGTATCACGCTTGCCTGGCCGCCAGAGGAGCCATCCACCCACCAGCATGGTGCTCCCCAGAGCAAAAAGCCGAAATCCCAAAAAATCCATTGCTCGCGGGGGCGCGGTCTCATTGACATGGTGGATGCCAAGCAGATGATGGTCAATGAGACCTTCGACAACATTGAAAATCCCGAAACCCATCAGCATGGCGCCAACCAGCATTTTGCCCGACCAGGGTGCGTGCGGCTGAAACGCCCGGCGCGCCAGGATCGTCATACAGGTAGCAGTGAACAGGTAGGTCGAGATGTGGAAAAGTCCATCCCACAGCGCGTTGAATTCCAGATTTCTGTTATTTATAAGGCGAACTCGACCTTTCATACTGTGGACAAATCGAGTTGTTAAGCTAAACTTCTCAGATCAGGCTAGAAGATCAGGTACACGCGAAGACAGGAAACTCCGCACGCCACTGGCTTCGCATACCGCCCTGGATTTGAAATTCGAATGTTGACCTAGGTGGTTTTTTCCAAAAAGTCGGCGAAAGCAAGCAGATCGGCAGTCAGGCTGGCAAGACAATCCGGTGCGTCGCTTACCAATTCATCTAAACGCGAAGGGCGCAAGTTGAAGGCATATATGTTACGGACAACATGGCGGAATCCACGATATTCGTCAAGGCTCTTTCGAGTCTGAATTCCAATTACAGCCGGGCGTAACCCCTCGATTTCCACCGTCATCTGCCGTAACAAATTGATATGCCAGTCCGCTCCTGCAGGCAAACCGCCGTCGATTGTGCGAGCGATATCTTCAAAAATCTGCTCCACTCCGCTGTAGAACCCATGCAAGTTCAACGCCACGCCATCCCAGTAATCCTCATCGCCGCTTCGATGACCCTTTTCAGCCAGCATGATTGCACGATTGATCGTTGTCCGAACATCTTCAAGAGTCGCGCGAATGCGCCCGGCTAGAGCCAGCCGTTCGCTCATAGTCCTCGACCTTCCCGCAGGATTACCGCCTGCAACGCCGGGCGAGCATCCTCAAACGCGATCAGATCCACACTGACGGACGGCTCGATATCCAGCAGCGCGCTGACCGCTCGATAATAAGCCCGTCCCGTCAGCCCCCAAACAGCCAAGTCTACATCCGATCGGTCGTGAAACAACGCAGGATGAAGGAGAGAACCAAAAACGACGATTTTCTTCACACCGAACTCCGCCTTGAGCAACCGCGCAGCTTTGCGAGCAACCTGCCAGGCAAGTGCCCGACGTGCCCTTATAGACTCCCGCTTTTTGGGCTTGACCAGAGCTGCAGCACGGCGGTAAGCCGCAACCTCTTTTGGGGTCAGCGAAAGAGCAGTTTTGCTCATGGAGGTATTGTACACAAAAACAGGCTCTTTATGTCATTTGGTGGCAGCCTAGCCCTTCTCGCGCTCCGACAGATCATCAGTAACGATTTGTTTTCTCTTCAGAGCATTCTCTCTGATGGCAATTCGTAGGATGCGGCGTTTGGCTATCTTGCTGGTAGAGAGTGTCGATTATAAGGCGAATAAAACCTTGCCTTATAATCCATGATCCCGCCCATGCCATCGTGAAGTTTTCTTTTCGTACCTGGCCAAAGGGTAGGTATCTTTGTTGACTTATTAAGGTACCAGAGCTATCACTCACGGCGAGGATAGAGCCAAGGTGATCGGTCAGGAAATATTTTAATCCCGTACTATCTCTCATGGCAACGGTTTGGCCCGCGAAGAAGTAGTATTTCCTCCATGTACTGCCGGTGGTCTCGTAGGCTCCACCAAAATGGTAGCGCGTGATCACTGCCGTTCCGGGAGTTCCATTCGTATAGGGCGTGTACGATTGCCCGGTGCGGACCCCAT
>DAITPI010000089.1:0-11858 GCA_036833655.1 Anaerolineales bacterium
CCCTGAACGCCACTTGCACCGCACGCAAGTGCAGGTGAGTGAAGGGTCTCCACTGATGTTGAGCCGAAAGGCTCAACATCAGTGGGATTCGCCCTTGCAGGTGTCGCTCCCGATGGTCGCTCACACGGTCACGGCGTACTTCGGGAGAATGACATCCTGTTTCTGGTTTTGGCGCTCCAAACTCTACGGAGTTAAGAAAATCGGTGCAAAGGTGGATGCAGATCCGGTCCCGCATCTGGGAGCAGACCCCTGGAAGTTTCGATGGTGAGAGAGTTGGCATGACAGAGCTTCTATATCAAACCGACAGTTACCTGCAAGACTTCGATGCAACGATCACGGCAGTCCTGCCGGCAGAACGAGCCGTCGTGCTGGATCGGACGGCATTCTATCCAGGTGGAGGAGGGCAACCCTGCGACTTTGGAAAGTTAACCGTCGCCGGCACCGCGTACCCGGTCGATAAAGTTAAGAAGCAGGGCAATGACGTGCTGCATTTCCTCGGCGGGACAGAACCCATGCCGGCCGAGAATGCTGCCGTCCACGGGACGCTGGACTGGGCGCGGCGTTATCAGCTCATGCGCACCCATACTGCTCTGCACGTATTGTGCGGAACCGTGTTTCGCGATTATGGCGCTCTCGTGACCGGCGGCGATATGGAGCCCCTCAAGGGCCGGATGGACTTCGAGTTCGAGACCATGCGCGGCGAGCTGGTCCGGGAGATCGAAGCCGCGGTCAACGCGGAAGTGGCGAAAGGTCGCGAGATCCGGGTCCAGATCCTGCCCCGCGAGGAAGCCTTCCAGATCCCCGATCTGATCCGCACCAAAATCAACCTGCTGCCCGAGGGGATCAAAGAGGTGCGCACTGTAGAAATCGTCGGCCTGGATTTGCAGGCAGATGGCGGCACACATGTCCGCAATACAGACGAAGTGGGTAGGATCCGCGTGGTTGATTACAAGAGCAAAGGCGCGATCAATAAGCGGATCTACATCGAGATCGAATCACCAAAAGGAGCAATGAAATGAGAGCCAAGAGTCTACGTCCCGTTCTGTACGCCCTGATCCTCCTGCTGCTTGCCAGCCTGGCATGCAGCGTTGGGAATTCAACCCCCTCCGCATCCAACTTCTACATGGCAACCGATGAGGCCGGCACGAACAAAACGACCAACTTCTCAGCTAATGAGGACTTCTATGTATTCTTCGATGTAGCCAACATCGAACCCGGGACCAATTTCCAGTCCCGCTGGTACGCGCTGAATGTGGAAGGTCAGGATCCGAACACGGCTTTCCAGACCATCGACTATACCTATGAAGAAGGTATCGGCAATATCTACTTCCAGCTGACCAACGACCAGGGTTGGCCCCCGGGGAGCTACAAAGTGGAGGTCTATATGGAGGGCACGAAAGTGGGTGAACAGACCTTCAGCGTGCAGTAGGCAAGGGTGTCGTAGCCTCGAACAGAAAAACGCGCTCCCTCCGGGAGAGGAGCGCGTTTTTTGCTGCCTGATCTTTTATCTTTTCTATCAAGGGATCTTAAGCCACACAGTCGTCATGGATCGCGGACCGAAGGATTTGACAGACGCTCTCAGCCGATGCCAGCGGTTATGACGTGCTGCTGACCTGTGGCTTCCGATTCATCTCCTTCATTGCCGGGATGAAGGCCATGCTGGTTGTTGTGATCAGGTACGTGATTCCCAGCCCGATCAGCATGATGAAGGTTCCAAGGGACTCTGTCAGGACGCCTCCCAGCAGCATGCCCAGAGGCATGGCAATCCAGGCGCCGGCTGTGACCGCGCCGAACACGCGTCCGCGCATGTTCGGTGGGATTCGCTCGAACTCGACCGCGCCGATGATGGGATTCAGCGGTCCGGCGCCAATGCTCGTAATGAGCGTGACCACGATCAAGATCCAGATCGGCGGATACAGGGCAAACACCCAGAAGCGGAACCCGGTCAACACGAAAGCGCCGACGAAGGTAGCATGCCTTGGCAGGCGGTGACCGATCGCGGCGAAGATCAATCCGCCGATGACCGCGCCTCCGCCGTTGGCGGCGATCAGCAGTCCCAGGTTCAGAGCGCTGCCGTACACTTCCTTGACGTACACGGGCTGCAGCACGCCGCTGAAGATCGCGTCGAGGAAATTTGTGAGCATGATCATGATCACGATCGCCAGGATCAAATGATCGCGCACGATAAAGCGCAGTCCATCCTTAAGTTCCTCGAGGTAGTGGCCGGAGGCAGATGCCTCCTTAGGCACTTTGAGGGCGGGAATCATGATCCAGATGATGCCCGCGGAGATAAAAAAGGACGCCGCGTCCAGCCAGAGGACATTCGCCGTGCCCATAACGGTGATCAGGAAGCCCGCCAGAGGCGCACCTACCATCCGCGCGCCGCGCTCGATCACATGCGTCAGTGAGGTGACGCGCTCGATCGGCATGCCCGCCTGCTCTGCGAGTTCCGGCAACAGGGCTGCACGGGCGGTGCTGCCCGGTGTATCGAGCAGGGCGCCCAGAAAGACTAGCACCATCAGCTGCCAGAACTCCAGGCCGATCGTGAAGAACAGGATCGGGACCAGAGCCGTGGTAATGCCGCTTGCCAGGTCAGAGATGATACTGGTGGGCTTGTAGCCGAGCCGGTCGATCAGCGTCCCACCAAGAAAGCCCGCCAGGACCACAGGCAGGATCGTGAAGAAACCGGTGATACCCGTCTGCGTGGCGCTGCCCGTGGTCTGTAATACAAACCACGGGATGGCGATCATCGTAAAGACGTTCCCGATCAGGGAGATCGCATTGGCGATGAAAAGCGAGTAAAGGGGAGTGGGATTGTGTGCTCTGGTTGCTGGAGCCAGGGACATGAAGGAAACTCCATTAAGTCTAAAGAACGTCTGTTCCGAAACGGGAGCAAGTTGGTCACGGAACCGCCAGGCACTAATTCTACGATGACCGGTCGTAAGGTTCGTCCCGCATGTTCATTTGCGCGAAAAAGATGGCTTGCGCTTTTCCACGAAGGCGCGGATCCCCTCCTGTCCATCGGCGTGGGCGGCGCAATCGCTGATTCCGTTTCTCTCAAGTTCGAGCTGCGTCTCCAGGGTGTTGTGGAAGGAATCCATCATGAGCCTCTTCGACCATCCAAATGAATGGAGTGAGGTCGCCGCAAGTCTCTCCAACATCGCTCTCGCCGCCGGAAGGACCTCATCATCCGGGACGATCTGAGTCACCAGTCCCCACTCGAGGGCACGCCTCGCGGGAATGGGCTCGTCGAACGCCAGGATCTCCATTGCGCGCGCCAGTCCAACCAGGCGCGGCAGGGCAAAGGAACCGCCGCCATCCATGCTCAGCCCGCTGGAGGTGTACGCCTGGCGCAACACGGCCGCTTCTCCCATGATGCGAAAGTCGCAGGCCAGCGCCAGGGAAAAACCGCCTCCGGCGGCGATCCCATTGATCGCGGCAACAACCGGTTTCTGCATCCGCCGGATTTCCAGGATGGACAAATGAAACTGTGGCGCCAGGCGGTAGAGGACGGAGCCTGCCTCTTCGCCTTGCTGGCTGATCCATTTCAGGTCGCCGCCCGCGCAAAACGCTCTGCCGCTGCCGGTGAGCAACACGCCCTGGATCGATGCATCGACAGCCGCCGATCCAAGGGCGGCAAGCAGCATTTGCATCGTCTCAAGATCCAGCGCGTTGTAGGCGCCTGGTCGATTGAGCGTGATCTCGAGCAGAGCCCCGTTCCGTTGGGTGAGTACCGAATTACTCATGAATGCCTTCTCTCTGCAAAAAGGGATTTGTGCTGATTCTATCGCAGCAGGGAGATCAAGAAACCAGCCAGCGCGCCGCCGGCGATCAGCCAGGTGGAATTGATCTTAAAGCAGAGAAGCAGGATCAGCGATACGGCGGCGATTGCGGCTGTGAAAACATCGACCAACGAGGAAGCTCCCAGCTGAATTGTCACAGCAGCCATGAGTCCCAGCGCGGAGGCGTTGACGCCGTCCAGCAGGCTGCCTGCCCAGGTCGAGCTCCGGATCCTGGGGATGAGCGGATTGGAAATCGCCACGAAGACGAAGGAGGGCAGGAAGATCCCCAGCGTTGCCAGCAGAGCAGCCGGGACACCGCCGAGCAAGTATCCGATGAACGTCGCCGCAGTGAAGAGCGGACCCGGCGTGACCTGCCCGATTGCCACCGCGTCGAGGAGCTGTTGGTCGGTTAGCCAGCCCAGCCGCAAGACAAAATCTGAACGTAGAAAAGCCAGCAGGACATAGCCGCTGCCATACAGCACGGAGCCAATCTTGAGAAACGTCAGAAAGAGCACTGGCAGACTGAACGGGATCGACACCTGGCTCAAGGCGAGGCTCCCCAGAGGCACGACAATTCCCGGGGGCACGCTTCGTAGACGTCGCAGGTTTGAGATCAACATGAACACGATGCCGCCCGCAAAAAGCAGCGCGATTTCATTGATCCCCAGAAAGTACAGGCCGAGCGCGGCGACTCCAATCAGCACCAGGGTCTTGTTTTTGAGAGCTTTGGTTCCGAGCATCCAGAGCGCCTGTGCGATGATCGCGATGACAACGGGCTTGACACCATACAGGAGCCATTCCGCCTGCGGGGTCGTGCCAAACCGGACATACAGCGATGCGAGAGCGAGGACCATCAAGGCTGCCGGAGAGATAAAACACAGACCGGCAAGCAGCAAGCCGCGCCAGCCGGCGCGCACATAGCCGATGTGGATCGCCATCTCGGTGGAGTTTGGACCGGGAATGAGATTGGTTGCGCCAAGGAGATCGAGGAACTGCTCGTCGCTGAGCCACTTGCGACGCTGCACCACCTCGTCGTGCATGATCGCAATGTGCGCGGCGGGCCCGCCAAACGCGGTAATGCCCAGCCTCAGAAAGAGTGCCGCGACGTCGCCAAGCGCTGACATGGCTGAAGTTTACCGTGCCCCGTCCGGGACTGCCTGCCACTTGCCAAGCAGCGCCTCCTGTTCGGTTAAGCCTTCACACTGTGTGTCCATCGCTGCGTACTCTGAGGCCCACTGCTTGAAGAATGCCTCGTACTCTTCGCGAGAACGCCACCAGTCCATGGTGATATACCGATCCGTGTGGCGCTCGTGGCGCAGTAAGTCGGTCCGGATAAAGCCGTCGCTCCGCCGGAACAATCTCGCCCACGCGCCGTCCGCTCGATAGATTTCTTCAAACTCAGTGACGCGCTCTGCTCTCACCTGATATTCCCAGATAACGACATACATTCGATCAGCGGGTCTGGTCAGCCGTTCGCCACCAGTGAAACGTTGCCGCCAGCCCGGCCAGGCTCGCGAACAGGACGATCACGTAGCTGTGCGTTCCGAGCAACTCAGCGCGCGGACCCGCCGCACCGCTGAAAAGTGCAGGTATGGACCAGGGGAACCAGTCGCCCCAGCCCATCACGGCCGCGATCTGCGCGAGCGCCACCGTGAGGACCGTCCAGCCGAATGCAGGCAGGTACCCCCGCCCGGAGCTCGCTAGCAGGGCTACGAAAGGCAGAAGGGCGATCGTCAAGGCGGCCGAGCCGATGACGTCCAGGCTTGCGCTTCTCAAAAGCTCCGGCGACCAGCCCGGGATGACGACCAGCTCTCCGACCACCAGGCCGATCAGCAGCACAAGGACGCTCAGGAGGAAGGTCCACACGCCGATCACAAGGAACTTCGCCGCGACGATTGATGCCCGTGAGGTAGGGAGAGCCAGGAGCTCCTTCGCGGTCCGATCGGAGAACTCGCGTCCAAACACCCAGGCGGTGACAATCGCAAACAAGATCGCGCCTCCTACGGCGACCGCCTGTGCCAGAATGCTAAAGAACGTCGGCCAGTCTGCCACGCCTGCCAGAAGCTGCGCTTTGGCGCTGATCAAACCCATGGAGCGCGCCGCGTCCAGGTCCTTTAGGATAATCATGAATAATCCTGCGACCAGGGGCGCCACAGAAAGACCCATCGCCGTAAAGAGGGGAACCCGGGAACGTCGCATCTTAAGGGCTTCCGACCACAGCGCAGCCAGAAAGCCGTTCATTTTGTGCCTCCCGTTAATTGTAGGAAATGCTCTTCGAGATCCTGTTGTTCCACAGCAAGTCTTGTCGGTGGAACGCCAGCATGGACCAGGATCTCTGCAATGTGATCCGGATGTTCCACGGCGCGGGCATCCTCGATCAGGATCACTTCGTGATTGGAGGTAAACTGGTATCCCGCATCTCGCAGACAACGCTGTGCAGCCGCAAGATCGCGCGTCCCAATCTCCAGTCGCCTGGAACGTAATTTCTCAAGCGCCTCGGTATCCAGCTCTTCGATCAAGTGCCCGTGATGAATAATCCCGATGCGTGTTGCCAGACGATCGACCTCCGTCAGGATATGGCTCGACATAAAGACGGTCATGCCTTTTTCTTCGACCAGCGACTTTAGCAATTCGCGGATCTCCACGACGCCTGCCGGGTCGAGCCCGTTGGCGGGCTCGTCGAGGATCAACAGCTCGGGCTCATGCAGGAGCGCACGCGCCAGCCCCACGCGTTGCAGGTTGCCGGTCGAGAGCGTGCCTGCTTTTCGGCTTGCATACGCCTCCAGTCCGAGCAGCTCGACGGCGCGTGCCGTGGCGCCCGGATCGGATCTGTGCTGGAGCCGCCGCGCGATTTCCAGATTCTCAGTCACGGTGAGCTCCGGATACGCAGCCGGACTCTCCACCAGATAGCCAACGCGGCGCCACGGTCCGCGTCCATGCGGACCGACAGCCTGATCCAGGACCCTCACATTTCCCTCGCTCGGGCGGATCATCCCCAACAACGCCCGGATGGTGGTCGTTTTCCCGGCTCCGTTCAAACCCAGAAATCCATAGATCTCGCCGGCTCGTACCCGCAGGTCAACAGCGCTCACAGCGACGACATCGCTGTAGCGTTTCGTAAGCCCGTTCGTTTCGATTGCAAATTCAGACATGGCAAAGACGCCTCATGGCTCTCTCGTCTGCGAGGGGCCAGGGATACCCATACGCCAAGTGTATCGCGAGCGGGCGTACTGTGCTATGGAAATAAATGGAACAGCAGGAATCCTGTGCTAGGAGATCTCAGGCTCGCTGAACCCCTGGGAGAGATCCCGGACCTTGAAAAGCAACGCTTTCGCGGAGAATGGCTTGACGAGGTAGTCATTCGCCTCCGCGCCGATCGCCACGATTTTGCTGTCTGTGGGATCCAGGGCGGTCACGATGAGAATCGGCGCGTACCGGAAACTGCGATGTGCACGCAGCATCCTGCACAGCTGGAAACCGTCAGGGGGCTCCATCTCCAGGTCGAATATGAATACATCTGGATTTGTGCTTTCTGCCCTGGCGATTGCCTGGCGGCTGTCACTCACCAGGCCGACCTCATATCCCTCTTTCTTGAGGACGGCTGCGATGAAACTCGACTGCCCTTCGTCGTTTCCCACGACCATAATTCTTACACTCGGATTTGTCATTTGCGTCGATGATCTCTACGATGATGCTTTCACGTGTCTTTCCCATGACGCCAGGGTGGGTTGTCTGAACTTGCAGTTGGTTTACAAACTTCATTGCAATTCCATAACTCTTAAAACCGTCACGCGGAAGCGCTGCCGTTCAGGGCAATGCTTCCGCGTGGAAGTTCATCAGGGACTGCAGGTCCTTACCTGCTCAAAGGCTGGTTATGTAGAAAGCAGTTGGTCCACGGCGCTGGCCAGCTCTTTGAGATTCCCCACTTTCAACACGTTATCGCATAAGGGCGCATACCTGGGCATATCGCTGTCGCCGTGCCACATGACCGGTGGTTCCGGGTTTAGCCAGATGGTCCGGGCGGCGCGGCGCGTCATCGTCGAGAAGATGTCGAGGCGTGGATCATTGTAGTTGTTCCGGCCATCGCCCAGGATAATCAAGGTGGTCTGACCGTTCAGGGTGTCAAGATAATCGTTGTTGAAGTCGTTGAGTGACCAGCCCAGGTCTGTGTTGTAATGCCCGCTCGGCATACGCAGCAAGACAGACGCTACGGCTTCATCCGCATCCGAGCCGTTGAAATCCTCAGAGATCGATTCGAGATGATCGATGAAGGCGAACGCGTGCGTCTTACGGATCTGTCCCTGCAGCGCGAACAGGAAGCTGAGCATCAGCTCCGAACAGAACCGCATGGACGTGCTAACATCACAGATCACCACGATCCTGGGCTTGCGCGTGCGATCACGATACTTGATCTCCATCGGAACGCCGTGGTACTTCAGGTTCGCGCGGATGGTTGTCTTGGGGTCGAGCTGTCCGCTCTTGGCCCGCTTCTGGCGCAGGGCGATGCGAGTCCGCAGAGAAGCTGCCAGGCGCTTGACCTCGCGCTGCAGGATCTTCTTCTCATCGTCGGCCAGGGAGTGGAACGGCCGGTTCATGAGATTATCCATGCTATCCCCGGGTGGTTGCTCGCTCAAATTCTCGGCAATGCGCTCCCCGGCAAATTGCTTGATCTGCTGCTCGAGCCCCTGCATGTTCTGCTGGATCATCTCGCGCATCTGTTCGATCCGTTCCTTGCTCATGCCCATCTGCTGGAGTTGTTCCATCAGCTCGCGGAGTGCCTCCCGAACCTCCGGGAAAGCCAGCGCGCGCATCATGCGTTGCGCCATCCATTCCTGATAGCGTAAATCGTCGACCTGGTTTAGTCCTACCATTTGTCCGAGTGTCTCGAGCTCTTCGCGGGAGAGTTGTTCCCCATTCATCAGGCGTTGCATGCGCTGCCGCAGACTCTGTGCGAACTCTCGCAGGGCGTCTGCGAGCATTTGCGCCTCTTCGGGCGTCATATCGTCCGTGGGGTTTCCGCCCATCATCGGGGCTTCGCTGTTTCCAAAGAAGAGCGGGAACAGCTTGTCGAAGATCGGCAGGTCGCGTACGTCTTTGATGAGAGTGGAACGCAGGGACAAACGAAAATGCTCGCGGTGTTGGATCCCCATCAAGTCCACGGCAGAGAAGGCCTCCGCGCTTTCAGCCAGTGACACGCGCACCCCACTGGCACGCAGTGCAGCAATCAACTGTAAAATGCGGGATTCCATAATTCGACTTCCTTCTCGGTGGTTGCAGCCACCACTAATCACGTCTAAAGAGAGGCATTCCCTCGGGCCTTGCTGCGTCAGCGCGGTCGTTCAGTTCCCGGAAAACCTTCCGAAGTCGTCGGGCTTGCCGCGGCCCGGAGGCGGTGCAATGAACTGACGCCGGGCTTTTTGCAGGTCCGCCTCATGCTTCACCAGGACAGACAGCGTATCTTCCAGTGTTTCCTTGTCGAGGCTCTTGGCATTGAGGGCGACCAGAGCATTAGCCCAGTCCAGCGTTTCGCTGATCGAGGGGGACTTTCGCATCTCGGTATTGCGGAGCTTCTGGACGAATTCCACAGCCTGCTGAGCAAGCTTCGGGCTGAGGTCCGGGACCTTTAGTCGCACAACCGCCAGCTCCTCCTGGAGGCTCGGATAGTCAATGAAGAGATACAAACAGCGCCGCTTAAGTGCCTCCGAGAGCTCACGTGTGTTATTCGAGGTGAGGATGACGAATGGCTTATGCTTTGCGCTCAAGGTTCCCAGCTCTGGCACCGACACCTGGAAGTCACTCAGGACCTCCAGGAGAAAGGCCTCGAACTCCGCATCGGCGCGGTCGATCTCGTCGATTAGGAGCACGGTGGGCTCATCGCACAAAATCGCTTTGAGTAATGGCCGTTGCAATAGGAAACGGCTGGAGAAGAACACATCCTCCTCCTTGGCCAGCCGGTCCGCCGCCTCAGACAATGACTCCGCTTTGCCAAGCGTGTCGTTTAATTTATCACGCAGCAACTGCGTATAGAGCAGCTGCTTGGAATACTCCCACTCGTAGAGCGCCTTCGATTCATCCAGCCCCTCGTAGCATTGCAAACGGATCAGCTCCCGCCCTGTCGCTCCGGCAATGGCTTTCGCCAGCTCGGTCTTGCCGACCCCCGCCGGGCCTTCTGTCAGAAGCGGTTTGCCCAGCTTCTGCGAGAGAAAAACGATCGTCGCGATTTCATCCGATGCTATATATTTTTGTGCGTTGAGGGAAGCTTTGACTTTGCCTGTCGATTCAAAAGGATTATTCATTTATCACCTGTATATTGATTGCTAGTATACCTCTTTTGCATACTCCAAAATTAACTCGGCATGAGAGTGTAATGGCTCTCCCATACCAGCGCGCGATGTAGCAACACCCAGTTCACATGCTCCTCCGTGAAATGATCGAAAATTGTCTGACATACTGCTCGGTGTATTTCCATTCTTCAGCCCATATATTTGCCCTCTCTCTGAACTCATCCGTCCTTCGGGTGATTTATTAAAACAAATTAGTCGCTATCGCAGTCCGTTCCTGGCTCCTGCCCCATCGGCAGGGCCGTAACACCTGTGACAATCGTCCGCTTCCGTAGGTACAAGAGTTTGCGTGCATGGCGAGAGTATCCGTTCTGCCCACCGGGATCTGGTCCACAGATCGAATTTAGCCCCAGCCTGGTTTACCTGTCTTTCATTAATCACGCTTAACGATTTCCCGCCGGGAATGTTGCCGGCTCAGCGGGCGTGGGATGGCTCCACTCATATGCTATCATTGGGCGGATTTCCCGTCTTCCTATGCGCCTCAAAGCCGACCTGACTCTTCTGCTTGTATCCATGATCTGGGGATCTGCATTTGTCGCGCAACGGATCGCCGGCCAGCTGGGGAGTGTGTATTTGTTCAACGGCGCGCGCTATCTGTTGGCTGCGCTGGTCGTACTGCCGTTTGCGATCCGTGCAGGAGGCGCAGTAAATCCCATCGCTGCTTTGCCGCCGGAACAACACAAGTGGATGTTTGTGACGGGTTTCGTGCTCTTCGGAGGCAGCGCTATCCAGCAGGTCGGTTTGTTGTATACGACAGCAGGCAACGCCGGGTTTATTACGGCTCTTTATGTGGTGCTCGTGCCACTGGCGCTGTTCCTCGTCTGGCGGGAGCGGATCCACTGGTTATCCGTCGTCGCCGTGCTCCTGGCCGGGGTGGGGGCTTTCTTTCTTTCCACGGGAGGCAGAATCGACTTTCGCCTGGGAGATGCCATCGAACTTGTCGGCGCCCTTTTCTGGACCTTGCACGTTATCCTGCTTGGCAAGTTTGCCTCCAGATTCGAGCCCCTGACTTTTTCGGTTGGCCAGTTAGTTGTTTGTGGACTCCTCAGCCTGGGATTGGGTCTCCTCCTCGAGCGAACGATGCCGATCAATCGGGCTCTGCTCGCGGCGATTGTGTATACTGCCCTCTTCTCTCTTGGTTTGTGTTATACCCTGCAGATCTGGGCGCAGCGGCATACCCCACCTGCCGATGCCGCCCTGCTTCTCAGCCTCGAATCGGTCTTCGCGGTCCTCTCCGGCTGGCTGTTGCTCGATGAACGACTGACCCTCATCCAGATGTTTGGCTGTGTCTTGATCTTCGTTGCAGTTCTAGTTTCCCAATTCAAGGAATGGGGCCCACGGGGTAAAATTGACTCAACCCATTTGGTGGAGGGTCGATGACTGCCAGAGTAATCCTCAATCCGTACTCAAACCGTTGGAACTCACAAAAGCGTTGGGCCGAAGCGGAATCAGCACTCAAAGCCGCGGGGGTGGATTTTGAAGTGACGATCTCCCAGAAAAAGGGTCAGATCGTGGAACTGGCAGAACAGGCTGTGCGTGAGGGATTTTCGCCGATCATCGTCGCGGGCGGAGATGGGTCCATTGGCGATGCTGCCAATGGTCTCATGCAGGCAGCTCATGGGCTGCACGGGCAGATCCCGCCGTTGGGGATCATGCCGACCGGTTCAGCCAACGACCTGGTGTACGCACTGGGTTTGCCTACAGATCTCTATCAGGCTGCCCGGGTCATTGCTGC
>DAITPI010000090.1:0-11841 GCA_036833655.1 Anaerolineales bacterium
TCCCGACTCAGCGGGCGAGGGAAGGAGAGCTGCCTTTTGGTGTGATGGATCGCCGCTCCCGTTAGCTACTCTTCTTTTTCCTCCCGATATTTGAACGAGACCTTCACTTTGGCGCGATAGGCGATCACCTTGCCCTCTTCCAGGAGCATATCCAGCTCCTTGACTTCCGCCACGCGCAGGTCTTCGAGTGTCTGTGCGGCGCGCTCTACAGCTGCCGCGGCAGCCCGCTCCCAGGACTCGCTGCTGGTCCCGATCAGCGTAATGACCTTGTAAACACTGTCTGCCATTTGTCTCTCCATTTCTACCCCGCCCGCTTCTTTGCAGGAGGTTTTTGTCGCGCGCGGGTTCTGAGTTCGTCTATAACCACTATACAATATTTTGGAAGCGGATACAACAATCCTTATTTCACTCTCACGTCCACAGCCACAGCGCCCCTGCTCAGGACTCGCAAGGGATTGATTTCGATCTCTGCAATGGATTCATTCTCAAGAACGAGCACGGACAATCTGATCAATGCCGTGATGACAGCCTCTTCATCAGCCGGGGGGATATCCCGAAAGCCTTTTAGCTTCCTGCCCGCCCAGGTCCTGCGGATCAGATTCTCAGCCTCCGCCCGGTCCAGTGGTGCCAGGGCGAAAGCGACATCCCGGAGACCCTCCACTTCGACGCCGCCTGAGCCAAACATCACCAGCGGCCCGAACTGCGGGTCCCGCACCGCCCCGATGATCACTTCCTGTCCCTGCTCGATTTGCCGCTGCACATGGACCCCCTCGATCCGCGCCATCGGTTTCGCTGCCTGGACGCGTTGCAGTATCTGCGTATAGGCAACACTTATCGCCGGGGCATCTGTGACATTCAAGATGACGCCGCCGATATCCGATTTATGCAGGATGTCAGGTGAGGCGATCTTCAACGCGACCGGGTAGCCGAGACTCTCCGCTACCGAAGCGGCTTCCTCTGCTGAGCGAGCAAGGAGGGAGGCGGTTTCGATCCCATAAGCACGGACGAGTTCTTCGGGAGTCCGAGGTCCGCCAACCTCGGTGTGAGCTGGAATGTCCAATGCCTTGGAACGTTGGACTCGATGTAAAAATTCCATTCTTTTCACCAGCGCCCCCAGGGCTGAGGCGGCTCGCTCGGGGAATGGATAGGTTGGGATAGGAACGCCGTCAAAAATAGCTCGGGCCTCTTCTATCAGCGTCGAGCCCATTAAGGCAACCACGACCGGTTTTCTTGATTCGGAGGGCATCTCCTGCAATACACCAGTGATCTCTCTGGCAACCTCACGCACCTGGAACATCGGAGGGGGAGGCAGGATGATTAGCAGACCAGCCACGTCGTCGTCCTGAAGCAAGAGTCTCAGACAGGAGGCATATGTCTCCGGCGAAGCCGAAGCCAGCATGTCGACCGGATTATGAACACTGGCTGCAGGTGGGAGACAGGTGGATAGGGACATGACAGTAGCCACCTGCAACCGTGCGAGAGGCAGACCATTTTGCTCGAGTGCATCGGCGGCGATCACCCCCGGTCCGCCCGCGTTGGTGAGGACGGCAATACCGCATGTTCCACGGGTCGAGTCGCCAGCCGGAGGAAGCGCGAGACCGTTCGGATATGCTTCCAGGGCGCGTGCCCAGTCAAACAGTTGCTCCGCCGAAGCTGCCCGCAGGACGCCGGCCTTCTCAAAGGCCGCATCGAAAACGATGTCCGAAGCAGCTAGGGCGCCCGTGTGAGAGGCAGCGGCTTTCTGTCCCGATTCGAAGCGACCGGCTTTCAGAGCGATGACCGGCTTCCGGCCGGTCACTTCGCGGGCAACCTTCACAAACCGGCGTCCATCCGACACACTCTCCATGTACATCACAATGACGCGCGTATGCTCATCTTCCGCGAGCGCAGCCAGGGCATCGGTCTCGTTCACGTCCGCCTGATTTCCCAGGCTGATGATTTGCGAAAAGCCGAAACTTTCGCGGCGCGACCAATCGATGATCGCCGCGCAGAACGCCCCGGACTGGGAAATAAAGCCGATGTTCCCCGGCGAAGGCATGGGTGGCTGCAAAAAGGAGGTATCCAGTGGAAGGTGAGTATCGATCGTTCCAATGCAATTGGGTCCCAGCAGCCGGACGTCAAATCTGCGCGCTGCCTGCAAGCATTCTTGCTCCAGCGCAGCCCCCCGCGTTCCCACCTCTCGGAACCCCGATGCCATCAGGATCGCAGCCCGGATGCCTCGCCTGCCACACTGCTCGATGGTTGCCGGAGTCGAAGGAGGCGGGACGATCAGGATCGCGAGGTCAACCGGCTCAGGGACTTCATTCACATCGGTGTACAGCCGGCGTCCGAAGAGCTCTCCCGGATTATGACCGACGAAATGGATCGCGCCCCGGTACCCGCTCTGGAGAAGGTTGCGCGCTACGCCATAGCCCAGTTTATCCGGCGAAGTGGATGCCCCGATGACGACGATGCCCTCTGGTTTGAAAAATGGGATGAGCGATGGGTCCATCACGAATCATCCAGGCCCGGAGGACCAGACAGAGTCCATTCCTACAGGCCTGTATCAGGCTTATTCGTGCCCAACTCATTAACAGGCTCGTGCGTCGCCAGCCATTCCGCCCGCCTGCGGAAGAGATCTGGAACGGCTCCGTTCATGTCGTGGATCAACGCCTGCAGATCTGCGGTCAGAAGTGTGCCATTCTCCACAACGATCTTGCCCGCGACCATGGTCATGTCCACGTCGCCGCCCTGCACCGCGTGCACCAGGTTGTGATGCAGGTTGCCATCTCTGCCAGTCAGCAGGGGCGTCATGCGCGGCGTGTCCGTGCGGACGGCGATCAGATCCGCCTGCTTGCCAACTTCGATCGAGCCGATCTCCGAATCCATGCCAAGCGCTCGCGCGCCGGTGATCGTCGCCATCCGGCAGACCGTCCAGGCGTCGAGGGCAGAGGCATCCAGCCGGGATAGCTTTGCCAGGAGCGAAGCCGTCTTCATCTCCTCGAACACATCCAGGTTGTTGTTTTCTTTTTCCCCGTCCGTGCCCAATCCTACGGCAATGCCCGCACTCAGCATGTCTTCCACCCTGGCTGCGCCGCTCGCCAGCTTCATGTTGCTGACCGGGTTGTGCGCCACGCCGACGTGATGTTTTGCCAGAATCTCGATTTCCTCATCGGCAAGCCACACACAGTGGGCGAGCAGAGTGTGCGGCGCCGCGAGCAAGCCGAATTTCTCCAGCGCTTCGACGGGACGCATGTTGTGGCGTCGCAGCGTCTCTTCCACATCGAACTTGCTCTCGTTGCTGTGGGTATGGAAGCCAACTTGATAATGCCTGGCAATATCCATCGCACGCTTGTATGCATCGGGAGTGGCGTAAAACATATGCTCCAGCCCCACCCAGACATGGATCCTGCCCTCGGCTCCGCCGTGCCATTGCTGGATCAAAGCCTCATTGGTATGCAGTGTTTCGAAATAATCGTGGTCCGGGTGCTCAGCTACATACGGCACCAAAACCGCGCGGATGCCGAGTTGCGCCGCAGCTTTCGCGCTGCCATGCATATGCCGCCACATGTCCACGATGGTGGTCGTGCCGGCCAGCAGCGATTCTGCGTAGCACAGATACGATGCGATCTCGGCTTCCCTTTCGTTGACCACGCGATGCATCGGATCGATGAACCTCTGCAGCCACTCCCAGACCGGCAAGCCCTCTGCAGTGCCGCGCAGCAAGCCCGAGTGCATGTGCGTGTTGACCAGTCCCGGCATCAACAGGCGATTTTTCAGCCGTTTTACTTCGACCCCCGGATATGCCTCGAGAACGGCGGGCGCCTTGCCCACAGCCTGGATACGACCGTCCGCACCAACCAGCACCGCGCCGTTTGGTATGACCGTGTTGTTTCGATCCATTAAGATCAGGTGATCGGCGTGAAGTATATGGATCATCATGTGTTCCCTGAAATATCAAAGAGCCGCGCCTCTTGCACGGCTCTCCGAGCTAACCGAATGGAACGAGCTCTAGCGGCGGACGAGCCCCACGACAAAGAGCAGGACCACCGCGCCGAGGATCGCCACGATCAGGCTCGTAATGTTGAAACCGGTGACTCCCTGCGCGCCGAACAGGTTCATCAGCCAGCCTCCGATCAGCGCACCGACGATGCCCACCACGATATTGGCGATCGCGCCCATCCGCCTATTCTTGCCCATAATGATGCTGGCGATCCAGCCAGCCAGGGCGCCAAAGATGATCCACAAGATGAAATTCATATCTGCCTCCGTGTGAGATTGGGATTCCTCTGTCAATTTCATTATACAGCGAATGGAGTGGTAGAGATGCAGCGAGTACGGCAGAAAGAGTCTGCTCCAGACCGGATTCTCACGAAAATTTGGTATAGTAGGGCAACTTTCGCCGCGGGAGGCACCGATGAACTTCGTTTTCCTGTCCCCTCACTTTCCACCGAACTACTACCGCTTTGCGGTGGCTCTCAAAAATCATGGGGTCAACGTGCTTGGGCTGGCAGATGAGCCGTACGATGCATTGCGGCCGGAGCTAAAAGCCTCTCTCACTGAGTATTTTCGCGTCAACAACCTGCACAATTACGATGAGCTGGTGCGTGCCCTGGGCTATTTCACACATCGCTACGGCAAACTGGACCGGCTCGACTCGCACAACGAATACTGGCTCGAGACCGAAGCGCGACTCCGCACCGATTTCAACGTCCCCGGCATCCGTCGCGACCAGATCGACCGGGTGAAGCGTAAGTCGCTGATGCGGGAAACGTTCACGGCGGCCGGCATTCGGGTGGCGCGCGGCGGCGTGGTCCGGACGCTGCAGGAAGCTCAGGAGCTGATTGCCCGGACTGGTTACCCGCTCGTGGCAAAACCAGACATCGGCGTGGGTGCGGCAGCCACCTACAAAATCCACGACGAGAACGAGCTGGGGTCCTTCTTCGAGACCAAGGCGGCGGTGGAGTATGTTTTTGAGGAGTTCGTCGACGGCCAGATCTACACATTCGACGGGCTCACGGACCGGGATGGCACGCCCGTATTCATGAACTCTCTCGTCTACAGCGCCGGGATCATGGAAACGGTGCTCAACGACGACCTGATCTATTACTACACCCTGCGCGACATTCCCCCGGACCTGGTTGATGTCGGATGCCGCACCCTGGAAGCTTTCAACGTCCGCGAGCGGTTCTTCCACTTCGAGTTTTTTCGCCAGGCAGGCACAGGCGAGCTCCTCGCCCTGGAAGTGAACATGCGCCCCCCCGGCGGGCTCACCACCGACATGTTCAACTACGCCTGCGACATCGACGTGTACAACGCCTGGGCAAGCATCCTCGCAGGCAAAGGCTTTCCGTATCCCGACTACACTCACAAGTACTTCTGCTGTTTCGTGGGGCGCAAGGACAATCGCTCCTATGCACACAGCGAGCAGGAAATCCTCGCCGCGTGTGGCGACAAAATCTGCCACCATGAGCCGATCAGCGGCGTGTTCAGGGCCGCCATGGGCAACTACGGTTACCTGGTCCGCTCGCCGGATCTGGACGAGATTCTCTCGATCGCAAAATTTATTCAGGAGTAGGGACAGACATGCAGACCGAATATCATCGGTGGTTCAGCCCCCGTATCGGCCACGACATGGAGCTGAAGGTCTACGGCTATTACGGCAAACCGGTACTGGTCTTCCCCTCGCAGCAGGGTCGCTTCCACGATTTTGAGGACCAGGGCATGACGAACACCCTTGCCCGGTTTATCGAAGCAGGCCAGATCAAGCTCTTCGCCGTCGACAGCCTGGACAGCGAATCCTGGGCGAACTGGTCCATCCATCCCGCCGACCGGGCGCGCCGCCATCAGGACTATGACCGCTATATCGTGGAGGAGGTCGCACCGTGCATGCGGCAGCACAGCGGGAATACTGAGCAAAAGTTCATGACTACCGGGGTCAGCATGGGCGCCTATCATGCCGCGAATTTCTTCTTCCGCCACCCGGACATTTTTGACACGGTCATCGCCCTCAGCGGGCTGTACGGTTTGAACCACTTCATTGGCGACTACATGGATGAGAACGTCTATTTCAACGCCCCGCTGGCCTATCTTGCCAATATGGAGGATCCCTGGTATCTCGATCAATATCGCCAGAGCCATATCATCGTTTGTGTGGGGCAGGGCGCCTGGGAAGATGAAATGCTGCGGGATACGCTGGCGCTCAAGCACATTCTGGAGCAAAAGGGCATCCCGCACTCGGTGGACGTCTGGGGTCACGATGTGAACCATGATTGGCCCTGGTGGCACAAGATGCTGCCCTATTTCCTGGATTCCTTGCAGCTTCCTGCCTACAGCCCGTCCTAGCCTCTGGCTCTCCGGGCCAGGTGGAGATGATTCCATCCCGGGGGAGGTTGACGGATTTGCACCATCAGAATATTCTGGCTGCAATCTCCTATGAAAAATCCATCTTTCCTGTCTGCTTCACGCGTTTCGCATGGTTTGCGCGCCTTCCTGATTATCTGGATCGGGCAGCTTGTCTCCCTTGTCGGTTCCCAGCTGACGGGGTTTGCTCTCGGAGTCTGGGTGTATGACCAGACCAAGTCTGTGTCATTGCTGGCACTGGCACAGATCGCCCTGGCAGCGCCGCAGGTCCTGCTTGCCCCGTTGGCGGGCGTCCTCACAGATCGCTGGGATCGCCGGACGGTCATGATCCTGAGTGACTTTGGCGCGGGGCTGGCGGTCCTCACCGTTGCGCTTCTCTTCCTTACGAATCGTCTCCAGCCCTGGATGGTCATCCCGATCAATATCTGGCTGGCATCTTTCGCGGGTCTGATGTGGCCCGCGTACACGGCTTCGATCACTCTCCTGATCCCGAAGGAACAGTACGGCCGCGCAAACGGATTTGTGCAGCTCGGCGAAGCTCTGACGCAGATCGCCGGTCCGGCACTGGCTGGTCTGCTCTACGTGACGATTCGGCTTGGCAACATGGCTTTGATTGACTTTGCCACCTATCTCTTTGCCGTGCTCCTGCTGATTCTCTTCGTCCGGATCCCTCGTCCGCCACAGAGCGAGGATGGTCGCAATGCCAAGGGTTCGGTGTGGCAGGAGATCCGCTTTGGCTGGGATTACATCACCGCGCGCAGAGGACTTTTTTCGTTGCTGCTATTTTTCCTCGCCATAAATTTCCTTAGCGGTATCATGAACCCACTGTTCACGCCGCTGATCCTGGATAACTGGCCGCCGAATGTGCTCGGCTATCTGGGCACGGTCATGGGAGTGGGAATGCTGGCGGGAACACTGGTGATGAGCGCCTGGGGCGGGGGAAAACGCAAGGTCTATACCCTGCTCGGCGCGGGCGCCCTCGGCGGCGTATTCCTCAGTGCTGTGGGGCTTCGGCTCTCGCTGCCCGTCCTGGCTGTCTGTGGCTTCGGCTTCATGTTTAGCATCCCTCTGATGAACGCCTCCAGCCAGGCGATCTGGCAGGCGAAGGTCGCGCCCGATGTGCAGGGGCGTGTCTTCGCCCTGCGGCGGACCATTGCCTGGTCGAGCCAGCTCGTCGCCCCGCTGTTGGCGGCTCCCCTGGCAGATTACATCTTCAAACCGGGGATGGCGGAGGGGGGAGCACTGGCGTCCGTTCTCGGTCCGGTCGTCGGTGTTGGCTCGAATCATGGGATTGGCGTGTTGATCAGCCTGCTGGGCTTGCTCTCTATTCTTGTTTGTGTCACCGGCTTCTCGAATCGCTCCATTCGTAATGTGGAGACCGATCTCCCGGACCATGTCACTGTTCCGGTTCCCAGCGAGCCCATCAGTCTGGGCAATCAAGCGGCCGACTAAGGCTTGGAACGATGATTTCTAGCCGTTGACATCGGGAATATCGCAGACCACTCGAAACCCTATCACCTCATCCGCCTCGGATTGCAGCACACGCAGGCGTGTGGCGCTGCGGCAGAGCGCCGGTGGCTCGTGCCACGATCCACCGCGCGCTACTCGGTAGCGATCAGCTCGACGCTGATAGGAACTGGCATCCCGCGGCGATGCCGAATAATCTTCCAGCCAGTTATCTGCACACCATTCCCATAAATTGCCATGCATATCGTAAAGTCCGAAGGCGTTTGCCGGGAAGGCGCCGCCTGGCGTCGTCATATGCCGGTACGGGCCGCGCGGTTCATGGCGGAAGGTGTGCTCGCCATTGAAGTTTGCGAACTCTGTGGTCAGTGTTTCTCCAAAACTGAAGGGCGTCGTTGTCCCTGCGCGGCAGGCATATTCCCATTGTGTTTCGCTAGGTAATTGATAATTTCGCCCGGTCTTCCTGGCAAGCCTCTGGCAGAACGTGCGTGCCTCGTCCCACGAGACTCGCTCAACAGGCAGATCGTCCCCTTTGAATCTGCAGGGTGGCAATTTACTCATCACAGCTTTCCATTGTCCCTGCGTGACAAGGCATCTGCTGATCATGAACGATTGGAGCGTAACGAAGTGCTGAGGATGTTCCTCCGTATTTCCAACGTGCGGCGGTGACCCCATCTGAAAGGCGCCCACGGGGATGATGACCAGATTCAGGCGCACGTCGTTTCCCAAATCCTCACTGCTGGACCTGGCAATGTGGCGAGTCTGGGCGACGACCTGGCCCTCTACATTGAGGGTAGGCGTTTCGAAGGCAACGATCTCCATACGTTCCCCTGAAGTAATCGAACGTTATTCGTCCCCGTGCTCTTTTCCATCGTCTTCCTGCAGAACATCCTCGAGGCCCTTCACCAGCTCACGCGCCTGCTTGAGGTTTTCTTTTGGAACAAAGACCTGGACAGGAGCAAAGGGATTGGCATAGGTTGACTGTGAAATGGAATCTTGAACGAGTACGACATCAATTCCTTCGGACCGCAAGAAGCTTTCCACAATTTCCGCTTTCCAGAGACCGAGCACTTCAGTAAGTCGGGCATATTTCAGTTCGTCCATCTTGACTCCCGGGGTT
This sequence comes from Anaerolineales bacterium, assembly GCA_036833655.1. GTDB lineage: Bacteria > Chloroflexota > Anaerolineae > Anaerolineales > Villigracilaceae > Defluviilinea. The sequence continues at coordinate 8,927 of DAITPI010000090.1, forward strand.
CCGAGTAATTTACCATCTGTCCCAGTGCACGATCTCCTCGAGTTGCCTTCGTCCACCTTTCTTCGCAGGCGCGGTTAATTTCTTCTCCTCAATTGGATACCCAAAGGACAGCGCAATGCGCAGGTGCCACTCGGGCGGAAATCCGAGGATTTCGCGCGCCCTTTCCGGCTCATAGATCGAAGCCGGAACCGAGCCGACCCCCAGCTCCCAGGCGGCAAGCTGCATGAAGGCGGCGGCCTGTCCCGCGTCGAACATCGTCTGGAACTTGGCAGCCGGATCGGGCGTCAGGATGGCAACCGCCATCGCTGCTCCTGCCAGGTGTCCCGCCCACGGCCCGCACTCTGAGAGGGCGCTGAGAACAGCCCGATCGCGTATGGCGATGAAATGCCACGCCTGCTCATTCTTCGATGACTGTGATCTGCGCCCTGCATTCAGGATGGCATGGACGACCTCATCGGATAAGGGCTTATCCTGAAACTTGCGGACAGCCCGCTTCGTTCGAATTGCGTCGGATACGTTCATAGATTTCACTCGATAGGTCATCCTGAGCGAAGGATCTCGCCGCGAAGCGGAGGAGACTCTCCCCGGCACCGACCCACCGGGGCAGGTGTCGGTCGCGAAGAGTGCTCCCGCAGAATGACAGGATAGGGCGATTATATCCCCTGAAAACCGCCTGCCTCTTGGCACTAGCAGAAGGGGAAGATAGTCAGTAGCCAATCAAGGTCGAGATTGGGATAATAAAATCAGCCTTTTGTACTCGACTAATCCAAGGAGAACCTCCATGACTTTGCCGACCGAATCAACTTTGCTGGCAGAATTCACCTACGAGCTCCGTCCCGTGGAGCGCGGCTATGCAAACCGTACGCTCTACATCAATCTGGCCGATAACACGATTTACGAAAAACCCGTCACACAGCAGATGAAGGACGTCTTCACGGGCGGGCGTGGCTTCGGACTCAAGCTGCTCTGGGATGCGGTTACACCCGAGACGCGCTGGAATGACCCTCAAAATGAGCTGGTGATCGCCAACGGTCCCATCTGCGGTATCACTGCCTATCCCGGCACCGGTAAAGCCACAGTGGTAACGCTGGGCCCCTTAACAGAAAACGTCATCGACAGTAATGTCGGCGGGTATTTTTCGGCCTTCCTGAAATTCTCTGGCTTCGACGCGCTGGAAATCCAGGGGAAGGCGGCTGAGGATGTGTTGATCTTCATCGACGGCGACACGGGCAAGGTTACCATCGAGCCCTATTCCTTCGAAGCGGAGGATTCGCATCTGATTGGCAACATGCTGACGGCAAAGTACGGCGGCGATGAACGAGGCAAACGCGGCGTGGCAGTGCTCTCTGCGGGCCAGGCGGCGGAGCACATCCGCTTTGCCGCGATCAACTCGAGCTGGTACGACGTGCGCCGCAAGGAGGCGCGTCTCAAGCAGGCGGGCCGCGGCGGCGCGGGACGAGTCTTCCGCGATAAGCATATTGCAGCCATCGTCTGCCGTTTCAGCGATATGAGCGGCGACAAGAATGGCGTGGCCGATATGGCGCTCATCCGCAAGGCGGGCCAGCGCATCAACAAGGAGATCTCCGACCTGGACGATTCGCAGAACCAGATGCGCAAGGTCGGGACCGCAAATATCGTGGAAGTGATGGACCACTTTGACCTGTTGCCGACGCACAATTATCGTTTTGGCACGCATCCCGAAGCGGAGAAGATCACCACCCAGGTCTGGAAGGATCGGTTTACGCAGGGCATGCCCGACGGTTGCTGGCTTGGCTGTACGATGTCCTGCTCGCATGGCGTGGACAAGTTCCCAATCAAGACCGGGCCGTATGCTGGCACGTGCGTGCTCGTCGACGGACCCGAGTATGAAAACGTCGCCGGCCTGGGATCGAACATCGGGAATTTCGACCCACAAAAGGTCCTCGAGCTGAACTTCTATTGCGATACATATGGCATCGACACGATCTCGTGCGCCAACTCGATCGCCTTTGCGATGGAGTGTTACGAAGAAGGGATCCTCACCAAAGAGCATACGGGTGGTCTGGAACTGAATTTTGGGAACGGCGCAGCGGCTCTGGAATTGCTCCATCAAATGGCGCGCGGCGAAGGCTTTGGCGTGATCGTGGGTCAGGGTGTCCGTTACATGAAGGACTACTTCGCCCGGGAATTCGGCGGCGACCCGGTCTTCATGCAAGATATTGGCATGGAGATCAAAGGCATGGAAATCTCGGAGTATATGTGCAAAGAGTCCCTTGCCCAACAGGGTGGCTATGGCCTGGCAACCAAGGGACCGCAGCACGACGAGGCCTGGCTGATCTTTATGGATCAGGTTCACAAGCTCCTGCCGACCTTCCAGGATAAAGCGGAGGCCCTGCATTACTTCCCGATGTGGCGCACCTGGTTCAGCCTGCATGGCCTGTGCAAGCTCCCCTGGAATGACATTTCCCCTGCGAACAACAAAGAGACGAAAGAACCTGCGAAGGTAGAAGAGCACGTGGAAAATTACACCTGGATCCATCAGGGTGTCACAGGCAAGCCCACGAAAGTGGAAGACCTATTGCTCCAGTCCGAGCGTGTCTACAATTTCCAGAAAGTCTTTGCCATGCGCATGGGACGTGTAGGGCGCCAGCACGATGTGCCGCCCTACCGTGGCATGGGACCTGTCACCAGGCTGGAATATGAATCTCGTCAGGAACGCTACGACGAGCAGTTGAAACGGCTGGTGGAAATCGATCCTGCCGGCATGTCCACGGAGGAAAAGATGAAGGAGCTGCGCAAGTACCGTGAAGCGCAGTATGAGATGCTCATGGACGCGGTCTTCGAGCGCCGTGGCTGGGACAGGAACAGCATTCCCACGGTGGAGAAACTCCACGAGCTCGGCATCGATTTCCCAGAGGTGCTGGAAGTGGTCGAAG
>DAITPI010000091.1:0-2517 GCA_036833655.1 Anaerolineales bacterium
GCGTTCCCAGAGCTCATACATGGATCGGACGATCTCCGGGGGGAGCTGCCCTTCTGTCGCCGCGAAGTTGTCCAGCGCCTGCTCCACGGTCTTGGCGCCGGGAATGATGGTCGAGACCTGGGGCTGAGCCAGGATGAACCGCAGGGCGGCGTGCGGCATCGAGGTCCCTTCGGGAACCAGCCGGGCGAACTGCTCCACGAGCTCGCTGCGGCGTGCGACCACCTCCGGGGGCCAGCGCCTGCGGATATCTTCGAAATGATGGCCCTTGCGATAGCGACCAGAGAGCCAGCCCGAATCGAGCGGCACCTTGACGATAATCCCTACGCCATGGTCAGACGCCTTCTGGAACGCGGGCAGTGGCTCCTGATACAGGGCGTTGAAGAACACTTCCAGCGCTTTGCTCCGGGTTGTGTCGACCACCAGGTTGATCTCCTCGCGCCAGTCGAGCGAAACGCCATATTCCCGGATCTTGCCTTCTGTTTTGAGCTTCTCGAACTCCTCGTACTGGGAAGAAGTTCTGCCATCCATCATTTCGCGAGGCGGGTTGTGCAGCAGGACGATATCCAGGTAATCGGTCTGCAGGCGGCGCAGGCTGGCTTCGATGGATGGGCGAATGGCGCCGGTGCTGAAATCGGTCGCTCCCTCGGCCGTGTGCCCGAACTTGGAGCACAGGATGATATCTTTGCGCACGGATTTCAAGCCCTCGCCAAGCAGATCCTCGCTCCTTCCGCCGCCGTAACCGGGCGCGGTGTCGAAGAAGTTGCAGCCTGCCTCGAGCGATTTCTGGATGATGCGCAGCGCTTCGGTTCGATCGTTCACGCCCCAATCGGGGTTTGCCAGCTGCCACGCGCCAAGGCCGATCTCGGATACGTACATGCCGGTCTTGCCAAATGGACGAAGTTTCATAGATTTTCCGTTTCTTAGTTTTCGCCAGCAGGCATCGTCATGTCGCTGGCAGAGATTAATAGGTCAACTCTCGAGGGTAATGTACTTACGGCGCGGCTTAATCCCTCCCACGCCCTCGAAGGCATGCACGATCGTTTTCATATCCGCTTCGATATCGTCGGTGGGATGGAACACCCGCCCGAGGCGGACCGTCCTGTGCCTGCCATCCACCATGGCCATCACGATAGGAATCTCCGCCTTCCTGGCGATGTGATAAAAGCCGCGCTTCCACTCCGTGACGTGGTGACGAGTCCCCTCGGGTGCGATCACCAGGATGAAGTTTTCCGATTCGTCGCAAACCTTCACCATCTGGTCCACGAGCCCGGTAGACTTTTTCCGGTCGACCGGGATGCCGCCGCAGTAGCGGAAGAACCAGCCAACCGGGAAGCGGAACAACTCCGCCTTGCCCATGAAGCGGACGTTTGCCCGCAGACTGAAGATCACGCCGAGGAAGAGCAGGAAGTCCCAGTTGGAGGTGTGCGGCGCGCCGATCAGGACGAATTTCGGCAGGTCCGGTAATTGCCCCTCGATGCGCCAGCCGAACAGTCGCATGACGATTCTGGCAAGATAGTGATAGAACGTGCTGAGAATGGGGGTATTGAAGATCGTCCGGTTCATCCTGTACACCATCGAAAACTACGAGATCGGGTTTGTGTTTTGCCAGGCGAATATGTGGTTAAATACCTGCATGCCATTGAAATCAGCGCTTCGTTCCACAGTCTATCACATTGAAAAGGGAATTCAACAAATTCGCTTCGCTTCCCCGGCGCATGAGCTTCCGGTTCTGCTGGGCATTTCGTTTCCCAAAAGCGGCACGCACCTGCTCGACCAGATCCTGCTCGGGTTTTCGAACGTGGCCCCCTATGCCAAACGGTTGCACTCTTTCTATGCCGAATATGAAGGTGAAAGTGGGCGCAAGCGCTCGCCCAAACAAGCCCTGGAATGGCTGGATTCCCTGCACCCGGGCGATATTGCCTCCGCTCATTTGTTCGCGCGAGCGGAGGCGGTCAGCCGTGCCTGCTCGCCGAAATTCGTTCCCTATTTCATTTTTCGCGATCCGCGCGATGTAGTTGTTTCCCATGTCTTTTACGTGACCGACATGGAAGCGCGTCACGTGCATCATGCTTACTACCAGTCCCTGCCCGATTTCGCGGCGCGGCTGAACGCCAGTATTCTGGGGCGACCCGAGGCAGGAATCGAGTTTCCGAACATTGCCGAACGCTTCGCCCCTTATCTTGGGTGGCTGGACCAGCCCTCCGTGCTGACGATCCATTTCGAGGATCTGATCCACGATCGCCCCGCCACTCTCAACCGCATCATCGATCACCTCCTCGCTCGCGTTCCGATCCAGGCTCCCCGGCAGGTGATCCTCGATTCGCTTGAGTCCTCCATCAACCCTCAGCGTTCGCCTACCTTCCGCTCCGGCAAGACCGGCGAGTGGAAGAAACACTTCACCGACGAGCACAAGCGTATCTTCAAAGAAGTGGCGGGAGATTTGTTGGTGAGGTTGGGGTACGAGACCGGCAATGACTGGTAGTGGGAGATCGGAATTGGTGATTCCGAAATCGGGAA
>DAITPI010000091.1:2617-11765 GCA_036833655.1 Anaerolineales bacterium
TCGGGAACCGGGCTAAGTATGTACGGAGATATGGTATGAGTATCAAGAGCTTAGAAACTTTAGAGGTATGGAAGCAGGCTAAAGGTCTTGCTCTTCGGGTTTATCGGGAAGTTCTACCTCTGCTCCCCGCCCAGGAGAAATGGAACCTGAATCAGCAGTTAAGACGGGCCTGCACAAGTGTCCCTGCCAATATCGCTGAAGGTTACGGGCGGTTTTACTATCAGGAGACGATCCGGTTTTGTTATACCGCACGCGGTTCGCTTGAAGAAACATTGAGCCATCGAGTGCTCTGTCATGAGTTGAGCTACATCCCCAAAGCTTTATTCGACTCCCTCGAGCAAGATGGCGAAAAAGTGACACAGTTGATCCATGGGTACGTTGGATACTTGAAGCGAAACAAACAGGGACGAAATGAACCAGGCGCGAGTCATACTGTTGGCGAAGACTCTGGTGAGTATGACCCTGATCTTCATGAGGATTCTCCAACCGCCGAGCCCGATTCCCGACTTCCGAATAACGATTTCTCATGACTTGCTCCCTCGTCATCCGCGCTTATAACGAAGAAAGGCACATCGGACGCCTGCTGGAAGGAGTACGCCGGCAGACGGTGCAGAACGTGGAGATCATTCTGGTCGATTCCGGCTCCGCCGATGGAACGGTTACGATTGCGCAAGCATTTGGCGCACGGATCGTGCACATTCCTTCAACGGAATTCACGTTTGGCCGCTCGCTAAATCTCGGCATCCAGGCGGCTAGCCGGGAGCACATCGTAATTGCCAGCGCGCACGTTTACCCGGTCTATCCGGACTGGCTCGAATCACTTCTGCGTCCCTTTGAAGACGAGCGGATCGTCTTGACCTACGGCAAGCAGCGCGGGCCCCAGACGGCGTATTTTTCGGAGCAACAGATCTATCACCAGTGGTATCCCGATTCCAGTGCCCCACGTCAGAAGACCGCGTTCTGCAACAATGCCAATGCCGCCATCCGGAGACGCCTGTGGCAACAGCATCCTTACGACGAGACTTTGACCGGGTTGGAGGATCTCGCCTGGGCGAAGCAGGCGAAGGAGCAGGGATATGAGATCGCCTATGTCGCCGAGGCCGAGATCGTCCATGTGCATAAGGAAACTCCGCTGGCCGTGTTCAACCGATATCGCCGGGAGGGCATGGCCTTCAAGAAAATCTACCCGGAAGCGCACTTCAGCCTGTATGATTTCGTCCGTCTGACCACGATGAATATCTTGAGCGACCTGTGGCATGCGGCGCGTGGACGCGTGTTGTGGAGCAATCTCAAGTCCATCTTCTGGTTCCGTTTTATGCAGTTCCACGGGACACGGATGGGTTATCGTGAGACCGGCTTGCTGACTCCACAGCTGCGCGAGACGTTCTATTATGCACGTGGGCGAAAACCGGGGAACGAGCTGGAGAGGGATATCGAGCCGATTCGATATAATGACCGACCATGAACGTTATTGCCATCATTTCTCATTTGCATCGTAGCTTCAGGGCAAGCGCCTGAATGAAAACAGCGATGGAACTACCGAACAGGAAAATCACGGGGGTCCTCTCCATTCTGATCGCGTTGCTCTTATTCTGGCTGATCTTGCTGCCTCGAATTCCATACGTCATTACTGCTTATTTCAATACCTATTCGATTGGCCTGTTTATTGTTGTCATGGTGCTTTCCTATCAGGCGTTAAAGCTACGTGGGAATCTTGCTCTCCTTGCCGGTCTCGGCTTGACCATGCTGCTCTTTGCCCTGGCGTTATCCTATAAATGGACCTCGGGATTTTCGGATAACTTTCTGATTGGCGGCTTGTTGCCCTATAAAGATGCCAAGAATTACTATCTGGGCGCATACCTGATTCTTCAAGGTACGCCCCTGGCAAGCGCGGGTCAGGCAACCGAGCGACCCTTATTCCCGGGACTTTTGTCTTCGCTCCTGATCCTGACTGGTCATAACCTGAAGCTTGCCCTGGCGATCCTCGTGCAGCTCGCCGGGGTGGGGTTGTATGTGTCGGCGCTGCAGGTCCGTCGCCTCGTGGGGGCCCTGGCGGCAAGTCTCTACCTGACCGGGATGTATTTCTATATCCAGCCTCTGACCGGATATACCCTGACGGAGATACCCGGTTTTATGCTGGGGTGCTTTGCCTTCGTACTGCTCTGGCGAGCCGCGGAAAACCGGACGTGGCCGGATATGATGTTGGGACTCCTCACTCTCCTGGTGGCGGTCAGCATGCGGGCCGGTGCTTTTCTCGTTTTCCCGGCGCTCGCTTTATGGGCAGGTTGGGCATTTCGGGGTGAGAAGCGTTTTTCGATAAGGAGTGCCACGGGGGCATTGCTGCTGATTCTGGTCGGCTATTCTCTCGTGAATTCATTCTACGCGCGGCTGCTCGGCATTCCTGCCGGAGCCGCGTTCGGCAACTTTTCTTATGCTCTCTATGGACAGGTGCGAGGTGGGACGGGCTGGCACAGCGCCATCGAGGAGCTGGGCACACGGGAGCCGGAGGCTGTGTATCGAGCGGCCTGGCAATACTTTCAGGGACATCCCATCAGCCTGTTCATCGGGTTTGCCAAATCCTATCGAGATTTCTTCTTGTTAGGGGAACGGAGCATCTTTCCGTTCGGTGAATACCGCTGGCAAAATGCGCCAGGCATTGCCCTTTGGCTGGGAATTCTTGTCCTGCTGGGCTGGGGGCTCGTCCGCTTGATCCGGGATATTCACGCGCCTCGATCTGCTTTGTTGTTGGCAGGCTTTCTCGGTGTGTTTCTCTCCATCCCATTTCTTCCGCCGATCGATGGCGGCGCGCGCTTCCATGCCAGCACCATGGCCTTCTTCTGGGTCATCCCGGCCATTGGCTTGAGCTCGCTGATACAGCGCTGGAAGCCGGCTCTCGATCCTGACAAGGCTTCCAACCGGGAAGCGCTGACATATCGTCTCGCATCCGTTGTCCTGCTCGCACTGACCTTGATGACGCCGCCGATCATCTACATCCTCGCGGGAAAATCCATGTACCCTGCTCCCTCCTGTCCAGCGGGACAACAGCCGTTTGCCATCCAGGTGGATCGAGGCTCTTACATTGATCTCCTCAAACCGGGCACCGCCGCCTGTGGCTCCGCTCCGGAGGTGTGCCTGGACGACTTCGAGCGGAACAATACGGAACTATCCAGCGATGATTTCTATCAATACCTGTTGCGCTTCCTGGAGGGCAGACCTGGTAATGTCCGTATTGTCCCGGCGCTCGACAGGTTGAAAGGGAAATTTCGCTATTATCTATTTCCAGTGGAAGATCAGGCAAATGGCACCTCCTTTGGCCCGGTCCTGGGCTGTGGGGCGCAAGTGGAAACGAGAAACCAGAGCATTTTCCAGGTCGAGACAGTCGTCCCGGAGACGAAGTAATGGATAACTCATACGGGGCGCGGGAACAGCGACAGGCTGAGGAAGCCGTCGATTCATGGTCTTATCAAAATTCTCATCGGCGCCGGTTGTCTCCACCAATCTGCGCAAATTGGCGCTATATCGCATTGAATTCGTACTGATTGGCGCAAACACCTGCGCTGGCACGCAGTGCAAGTGTTCGCGGACTCGTTTCCCACGCAGGAAAAGTGCCGGATTCGGTATAATGAACCACCATGAAGCTCGTCGCTCTCGTTCCGATGCGCCATCACAGCCAGCGCGTGCCCGGAAAGAACTACCGCCTGCTTGCCGGAAAACCCCTCTTCCACCACATCGTTGAAACGCTCCTGGCCGTCCCGCAGGTCACACAGGTGGTCGTGGATACCGACTCTGAGCCCGTTATCGACGGTCTGCGCCAGTATTTTCCGCAGGTGCAGGTCATCGAGCGCCCCGACCATCTGCGGGCAGACGATGTGCCGATGAACGATATCCTGATCTACGATACCGGGCAGGTACAGGCGGATTTCTATCTGCAGACCCATAGCACCAATCCTCTGCTCAAGCCGGAAACAGTCTCACGCGCCATTCAATCACTTCGTGCCAATTACCCCGATCATGACTCCCTGTTTTCTGTGACCCGCTTGCAGACCCGCCTCTACGACCAACACGGCCGGGCCATCAACCACAATCCGGCAGTCCTGATCCAGACCCAGGATCTGCCTCCGGTGTACGAAGAAAACTCCTGCCTGTACCTTTTTACCCGGGAGAACCTGCTGAAACGCCATCACCGGATTGGCGAGAAGCCCATGATGTTCGAGATCGAGGCAGGCGAGTCCTGGGATATCGACGAAGAGCTCGATTTTGCAGTTGCAGATTTCTTATTGAGGAGAAAGAACCAAATTGCGCCGACTTGAAGTTGCCCGTGAAACCCTGGGTAAGTGGTTTTCCGTCCCCTGGTATCCGGTCGCCCTGAGTGCCTATCCGGTGCTTGCCTTGCTGGCTGCCAACGCCGGACAGGTGGGACCGGATGCCGCGGTTCGTCCTTTACTGGTCTCGATGCTGTTCGGCGGCGCCCTGTTTTTGGTCCTGTGGCTCTTCTTCCGCCGGGCACACAAGGCTGCCTTCCTCGCCGCCCTCTGGCTGGCTCTATTTTTTTCTTACGGCCACATTTACATGGTTCTGGATGAGAAGTATCCCGATTCGAATTACACAACGTGGCTTTCCGCCGGCTGGATACTTCTTTTTGTGCTTGCGCTCCTCTGGGCGACGCGCCCGAGGCTGACCTTTGCCTCTGCTGCCCCCACGCTGAACACGGTGGCTCTGGCATTACTTGTCATGTCGCTGTGGCAAGTGATCCCGGACTTACAGGCGCGTACTGCCCATGCACTGGCTCTCACCAATGCTCCGGTGGAGACCGGCCTGGTGCGGCCGGAACGACCACCCGATGTGTACTTCTTCCTGCTGGATTCCTACGGGCGAGCGGACCTCCTCAAGCAAGCCTATGGATTCGATAACAGCGAGTTTCTCCAGGGCCTGGAGCAACGTGGATTCTTTATCGCTGATTGCAGCCAGAGCAACTACGTACGGACGGAGATCTCCCTGGCATCCTCACTCAACATGCAATACCTGCAGCAGCTCAGCGATAAGTTCACCCCGGAGAACACAGGCCGCCGCCTGCTGTGGGACTCGCTGCAGCATAGCGCGGTGCGCTACAATTTCGAGAACATGGGCTACGAAACGGTCACCGTGGATACTGGGTTCGAATGGCTCAACATCAAGGATTCGGATCATTTCCTGAGCCCGCCGCCCATCTCCTCGGGCATGACCGAGTTCGAGGGGCTGTTCCTGCGGACGACCCTCGCCCGCTATGCTCAGGACTGGGGCTGGGTGGACCCCGACTATCTGATGGGTGTGAGCTTTCGCGATCGCTTCAATAATGCCTTCAATAGCATCGACGATATCGCCCGGATGCCCCAGCCCACCTTCTCCTACATCCATCTGATCTCGCCGCACCCTCCCTTTGTCTTCGACCCGAATGGTAACCCCACCTACGCGCCCGATTTCTGGAACGATCAGCGCATGTATCCCGCCGACAAGTATCAAAAAGGGTATGTCAACCAGCTGCAGTACCTGAATCAAAAGATATTGCAGGCGGTGGATACCATTCAGGCGGAGTCCGATGTGCCGCCGATCATCATCATCCAGGGCGATCATGGTCCCTGGCTGCAGCCCAAAGACAAACGGATGTGGATCCTGGCAGCCATGTATTTCCCGAATGCGAAAGACAGGCTGTATCGCAGTATCTCGCCGGTCAACATCTTCCGCCTGGTATTCGATACATACTTCGGTGGGCAATATAATGTGCTTCCCGATGTGAGCTACTTCTCGCCGGTGCCAAAGCTGTATGATTTTTCTGAAGTACGCTATTCGTGCCGGGAATAGCCTCCCGATTGCTGCTGCGACTTGCTGAGCAGCCCGCTCCATGATGAATACCCTCGCCGTTCCCTCCAAGACAGCCCTCTATGGCATGATGGTTCTCCTGCTAGTCGCTTATGCCGTGGTCCGGGTCATGAATCTTGCACAAGCGGTCCAGAAGGTAAAGTCCACCGCGGATACGACCGCCTATGTTCGCATCTCTAAGGAGCCGATCCTGGCCGAGAAGTTCCTGGCAGGCTCGCGCCCGCCGGTCTTTCCTCTGGTGTTGAAGCTCCTGGGAAGAGACGAGGAACGGGTGGCCTGGGCGCAGGGTGTTCTCTCGGTAATCAGCTGGAGTGTTCTGGCTGCCGCGGCGGCATCTTCGCTGCAAGCCTCCGTTCTCCGGCTGGCAGCGTTTGGCTGGATGCTGCTCCTGAGCCTCTTTCGCTACATCATCGGCTGGGACTCGGTCCTGCTGACGGAATCTGTGTCGCTTTCCTTCATGGCTCTATTTCTCGCCGGATGGCTGTGGCTCGCCCGCGGCTGGCGCTGGCACAAAGTCCTGTTTCTCTTGCTTGTGTCTGCCCTCTGGTGCTTCTCGCGCGATACAAATGCCTGGGTGGTCTTGATGATCGCGTTGCTTCTGCTGGTGCTCGTACTACTCCGCCGGCTCGACAGAAAGTATCTCCTTGTTTCGGGCGCCTTTGCCATCCTGTTTTTCCTGAGCAATCTTTCCGCCGATATTGGCGGACGCTGGGTGTTCCCCTTTCAAAATGTCCTGGGCCAGCGAATCCTCCCGGATCCCGAAGCAGTCGCGTTTTTTGAGGACTGTGGCATGCCGGTCACCCCGGCGCTGCTGGATCTCTCGGGTGAGTTTGCGAGTGGCCAGGAGCGGGCTTTCTATGAGGACCCTGCTCTGGCAGGCTACCGCAGCTGGCTGCACGACTCTGGCAAAGCCTGCTATGTGAGATGGCTGCTTGCCCACCCGCTGGAGAGCATCCGGTCGCCATTTGCCGAGTTCAATACGCTGATCAACCTTGAGAATGTTCAGCCGTTCTTATTCTCGCGACGGTTTTCCCCCCTTTTGCCAGCCCGCCTGGAGGCGGTTCTCTATCCACGCCGGTATCTGCTGCCGTTATATGCACTCCTGCTCGTTCTGGCAATGGTCGCCCTCTTCGCCAGAGCCTGGGCGAGAAACCCAGCCTGGGGCCTGGTCATCGGCATGATCGTGCTGGTGTTTCCGCACTACTTTATCACCTGGCATGGCGATATCATGGGGATCTATCGCCACGTGCTGGCAGTCAGTATCCAGTTTTATCTCTGCCTGTGGCTCCTGGTATGGATTGGCCTGAATCGGGTATATTCCTTCCTGCGAATCCAGCAAAAGGCAGTTCCTCCTCTCTCTTTGAGAAGCGCAAAACAATAGAGAAACGAGATGCAACCTGAACCATGAACTACACAGTCCTGCTCACTGCTCCCTACATGATCCCGGTCGTCGAGCGTTTCAAGCCCGTCTTCGACAAACACAACATCGAGCTGATCATCCCGGATGTGCGAGAGCGCATGGAAGAAGCCGATCTGCTGCAATACGCCGGCCAGTTTGACGGCGCGATCTGCGGGGACGACCGCTACACGGCACGCGTGATCGAGGCTTGCGCGCCGCGTCTCAAGGTCATCTCCAAGTGGGGGACGGGGATCGACTCTCTCGACGCCGAAGCCTGTTCCCGTTGCGATGTGAAGATCTACCGCACGCTCAATGCCTTCACCCTCCCGGTCGCAGATACGGTCCTGGGCTACATCCTGGCGTTTGCGCGGCGCCAGCCTTGGATGGACCGCGAAATGAAATCAGGCACATGGGAGAAGATTCCCGGCAGGGCACTCAACGAATGCTCGCTGGGCGTTGTAGGCGTTGGCAATATTGGCAAAGCCGTAACCCGCCGGGCGCGCGCCTTTGGTATGCAGGTCTACGGCACCGATATTATCGACATCGATCACGTCTTCATCGCGGAGACCGGCATCGAGATGACCGACCTTGCCTCGCTGCTCTCGCGCTCGGATTTTATTTCCATCAATTGCGATCTGAACCCCACGAGCTATCATCTGATCAATGCGCAGACGCTTGCCATGGCGAAAGCACGTGCGGTACTGATCAACACCGCCCGCGGACCCATCGTGGACGAGGCGGCGCTGGTCGAAGCGCTGCAAGCCCATCGACTCGCGGGCGCCGCGCTGGATGTCTTCGAGCAGGAGCCACTGGCCCTCGAGAGTCCCCTACTGAAGATGGACAATGTCCTGCTGGCGCCGCACAACTCGAACTCCAGCCCGGCAGCGTGGGAACGCGTCCACTGGAACACAATCCGAAATCTACTGGAGGGATTGGGACTCGATGATGAGCTCGAACGTCCGTAAACGAGGACCCTGGCTCCAGCGCTTCCCTCTGCATCCGTTATTGTTTGCCGTGTATCCTATTCTGGCGTTGCTGGCGATCAATATCTCGGAAGTGGAGCTCTCGTCCGGTATTCGTCCCCTGCTCCTGTCGCTGCTCGTCGCGGCAGTGCTGCTCCCGCTGCTCTACCTGATCTATTGCGACTGGAGAGGCGCCGGGCTCGTTGTGACGATTCTCTTGATCCTGTTTTATTCCTACGGGCACATCTACATCCTGCTGAAAGGCGCCCAGCTCGAGGGGTTCTACCTGTTTCGTCACCGCACCCTGATCCCGATCTGGATCCTTCTGGGAGCTGTGCTGGTCTGGTGGACTTCGCGCAAGCTGCGGGACCCTGCCTCTCTGACCTACACGCTGAACATCATTGCCATCTTCCTCTTGATCTTCCCCGTATTCCAGATCGTCTCCTTCCGTTTTCGCAGCAGTACCTCGGCCGCCGATTCAGGAATGAATACCGCGGCGTTAAGCCTGAAGGTGGGCGATCAGCCGCCGGATATTTACTACATCATCCTGGATGGCTACGGCCGGGCAGATGTTCTCCAGGATGAGTACGGATACGACAACTCGCCTTTCCTGAGCTCGCTGCGTGACCAGGGCTTCTACGTTGCCGATTGTTCCCTGAGCAATTATGCCCAGACGCAGATGTCCCTGGCATCCTCGCTGAATTTCAATTACCTGGATGCTCTCAGCGATCGCTTCACACCGGGATCGGATGACCGCACTGGGCTGGATACACTCATCCACCAGAGCGCCGCGCGCCAGAGCCTCGAAAAAGCCGGCTACAAGACAGTCGCCTTTGCGACGGGCTTCCTGGCAACGGAGCTGACCGATGCAGATTATTTCCTGGGTCCGGGTTACTCCTGGGGCGAGCTGAATGAATTTGAGTCCCTGCTG
>DAITPI010000092.1:0-11708 GCA_036833655.1 Anaerolineales bacterium
AGGATCAGAAAGGTGACAACGTTGGAATAAGCAAGGCTCAACAGGCTGACCAGATATGCGATCAGACCGAAAATGCCGGCTTTATTCGCCTGGACGATATGAATGATGGTGCATGCCAGGATCATTCCGGTGAACCCGATCCCGTAGACTGCCTGCATCGCGGCGTTGTGGGAGCCCGCGTAGACGAGGATGTTCATTCCATTCATCAAGATGGCTGAGATCATGATCCACCAGCCACCCCAGCGAAGTTGTTGGCGCAAGCTCATGTCAACCTCCTGCTTTATTGGATCAATTCGCTCCAGGTCCTAATGGCACATGGACTGTGACTCGCGTTCCCTTCGCTGGTTTCGATGTAATCGACCACTTGCCTTGCAAGGCTTCGATGCGCTCCCGGATGCTTACGAGTCCCAGCCCGCCATGACGCTGCAATTGTCCGGTCTCAAAGCCCTTTCCATTGTCAACGATCTCCATGACAGCTTCCTGTTCGTCGGATCGCAAAACGACCGAGATCTTGCTGGCGTCGGCATGCTTCAAGGCGTTGTTAAGGGCCTCCTGTGCTACCCGGTAAAGAGTGTTCTCGATCTCGGCAGGCAAATCCGCCTCCAGCTCCACGCGCAGTTTTGTATCTACTCCCGCACGTTTCTCCACGGCATCCAGCCGATATTGCAGCGCTTCTGCGAGACCAGCCTGTTCCAATGCCAGAGGTCTCAATTCATAGACCAGCAGGCGCATCTCTTTCAGGGCTTGCTGAGCGGTTTCCCCCAGGCGGGCAATATTCCCACTGACCTTTTCGATATCCCCGGCCTGCGCAGTACGACGGCTCGCCTCTGCCAGCAGGGTGAGACTATAAAGGGACTGCGTGACCGAGTCGTGAAGCTCTCGCGCCAGACGCTGACGTTCCTCAAGGGCGGCCTGTGCCTGCGCTTCGCTCAAGGTGACCCGGTCACTGATGTCGATCATGGCGCCGACCATACGCAGCGGCTGGCCTGTCTCATCGTAGAAGAAGTAGCCACGATCGACGACATGCGCGTATGTACCATCAGCCCGGCGATAGCGGTATTCGAACGAGATGAATTCATCCTTTCGTTGTAAAGCAGCCTCCAGGCGCATGACAGCCAGCTCCAGATCGTCAGGATGGACCCGCTCACGCCACCACATATGCTTGTGGGAGCCCTCCGCCGGGTAGCCGAAGAGCGTCCGGTAACTATGATTCCACTCGGTGTTTCCGGCAACGATGTCCCACTCATACAGAGCGTCGGTTGTGACCTCGGTGATCAAGCGCAGGTGGGCCTCACGCTCCGAGAGTCTTTCATTGGCCCGAAGCAGCTCGGCATTGCGCGCCTGCAGCTCCTCCACCATCTGATTGAAGGACCTTGCCAGCAGGCCCAGCTCATCGCTGGACTTAACGGGGATACGCACACTGAGATCTCCTGCGATGATAGACCGCGTGCCCTGAACCAGCACCTGGATGGGACCGGTGAGAGCGCGGGCCGCAACGATTGCACCGATGATCGCGATCACCGCAAAATATCCGATGGTAATGAGCGTTGCCTCGAGAATCCCGCTGGCTTCTGCCTGAATCCTGGTTGAAAGAGGTTCCGTGCCAGCAACATCAGCCACGGGCTCAAAGACGGCGAGAGACCAACCCGTGTCTTCCAGAGGCGCGTATGCCACAAGCACAGATTGTGTCCCGAGCTCAATCTGTGATGCTCCTGTTTCACCCGCGCGCATCTTCTGGAAGGTATCCTGCAAATCGTTGCTTTCCGAAACCGGAATCTCCATGCCGGCTGGCGATGAGGCAATTAATTTTCCGGCTGTATCCAGGACCACAGCAAAACCGCCCCGGGCGAACCGGAGATCCCGAAGGCGTTGCTCCAACGGCCCGAGATCTGCCGGATCGTGATGGATGGCATGATCGCTCAGTTCCGCCTCGCGCCGTGTGATCTCCAACAAGGTTGTCCGCTGCTGTTCGACCAGAGCCTGCATGCTCGCCTGCGTCATATTGCGCGCCGCGAACAGAAGACTGTCGCGTACGACCAGGATGACCGCGCCCGTCAATCCCAGCAGGAATAGCAGGGATCCCAGAATCAACCGTACTCTCAGCTGGTTCAGGAATGTGCGCATCTTAATGATTGTTTGTGATTGGGTCAGTTGCCGTCAAGTTTCGCGATCCCCTCGCGGACGGCATACAATGCCATCTGCGTCCGGTTCGCCAGGTGAAGCTTATCGAGGATATGACTGACGTGGGTGCGTACCGTGCGCTCACTGACGACCAGTTTTTCGGCGATCTCATCGTTGGAAAGCCCTTGCGCAACGAGGCGCAAGACTTCCACTTCACGCTCGGTCAGGGGATCGGTGGTGGGGGGCAGGGGTGGCGGCTGGTTCAGCTCACGCATTAGCTTGCGTGCAATCGCCGGGTGCAGGGACGCCTCGCCGCGGTACACGTTCTGGATGGCCAGCAGAAGCTCCCGGGGAGATGAGTCTTTGAGCAGGTATCCCAACGCACCGGCTTTGATGGCGGGAAATACTTTTTCATCTTCTGCAAACGAGGTGAGCACGAGGATGTGCGCATCCGGGTCCTCCCGGATGATGTCTGCGATCGCGCCCAGCCCATCTTTGCGCGGCATCATCATATCCAGCAGGATCACGTCTGGCCGGAACGACCGGGTCATCTCCACCGCTTCCATACCATCGCAGGCTTCCGCCACCAGTTCAAGATCAGGCTCAGTGGCGATCAGGGCACGCAATCCTTCACGCACAATGGCATGATCATCCGCAATCAGGACACGGATTCTTTCGCCCATATTCTTCTCTCCTCCTTTTGTATTATACACATGATGAAAACAAGCAGGATAATTTTGAGCGAAAAAGACCTGAAACTCTAATCAAAAGGACTAGACGACTTTGCATACCATAATCATCGAATGATGGAATCTCGTGTTTTTGTGATGAACCTTGCGGGGGCGTGTTAGGCGATCCGGGAAGAACAGCTTGGTCAGCTGCCCGATCCTCAACAGACCGAGATGGCGTTATGGAAAGCGGAGCTGAAATGCCAAACATCGGAGTGCCCTTAGCAAGTAAAATACCTCTTGAAGATTGTGCGCGGAGCCTGGGTTACATGAACCCGGCGCACATCAATCGCAGGCGATGGAAAGAGAAATAGGACGAAGGAATTGTGTATACGCCCGGAGCAGGCGAAATCTTATGCCGGCTGAAACCTCAATAATCTCTCAAATCCATTCCTTTTTCAAAATCTATGGCAAAGTGCTTGGCTTGCTGGTGACCATGCTGGTGGGGTCGTTATTACCCGCGCTGCACACGTTCTCGTTTCTGGTCCAGTACTTGCTGATGGTGATGTTGTTTTTCGCCTTCCTGGATATTGAGCTTACGCCTGCCACGTTCCAGAGAAGCGTTCTCTGGGTGCTGCTGGCGAACGTGGCCGTAGCGTTCCTCAGTTATGCGGCACTGGCTTCATTTAATAGCACGCTGGCACTTGCTGCCTTTATGACTGCGATTGCCCCGACCGCGATCGCGGCGCCCGTCATTATCAGCTTTATCAAAGGCGAGATTGAGTACGTGATCGCCGCGGTGCTGGTGACCAACCTCTCCAGTGCCGTCATCATCCCGTTGACGCTCCCTTTTTTGCTTGGCACGACAGTGCATATCTCCGTCTGGGATGTGCTCGAGCCGGTGCTGATCGTGATGCTGGTGCCCCTGGGACTGGCGCGACTTGTGGCTCATCTTCCGGAGGGAGCCCAAGGGGTGATCCGTCTGGGAAAACGTTATTCATTCCCAATCTGGTTGCTTAACCTTCTGGTCATCAGTGCGAATGCCTCGCATTTCCTGCGCGACGAAAATCCCAGCTCCCTGCTGACCCTGCTCGCGATGGCGCTGGTCTCGCTGGTGCTCTGCATCGTCAATTTCGGTGTGGGGGCGTTGCTCGGTGGGCGGCGCAACTGGCAGGAAGCGAGCCAGTCGCTTGGGCAGAAGAACCTGTCCTTTGTGATCTGGATCGCGCTGACCTTTGTCAATCCGCTCGTGGCAATGGGTCCTACGTTCTATATCCTGTACCACCACCTGTATAACTCCTGGTCCATTTACCAGTTTGAAAAGCGGCGCAGCGCATGAAGACGCGGTTCGTGATCGTCATGGGAGTGGCGGGTAGCGGCAAGACCACGGTCGGGCAGGCTCTGGCGCGACACCTGGGCTGGGACTTTTATGATGCCGACGTGTTTCACCCGGCAGAGAACATTGCTAAAATGGCAAGCGGGATTCCTCTGGACGATGTGGACCGGCTCCCGTGGCTGAGGTCGCTTCGCGCACTGATCGCGACTTCTCTCGAGGAAAACAGCCCGGCCGTCCTTGCCTGCTCTGCTCTCAGGGAGAGCTACCGTCGGACGCTGCTGGAGGAAAACGAGGCCGTGCTGCTCGTCTACCTCAAGGGCGATTATGACTTGGTCTGGTCACGGATCTCCGCCCGCCAGGATCATTACATGAAGCAGCAAATGCTGCGGAGCCAGTTTGAAACCCTCGAAGAACCGGATGATGTGCTGACAATTGATATCTCCATGTCAGTGGAAGAGATTGTGCGGGAAATCTTAAGACGTCTCGAAGTATAAAAGGAAGACGCTCTCCGGCGAGAGCGTCTTCTTGAAGCAACGACGATTTTTCTCAGGGTCCCCAATCGGAGATAACGTTCACCACCAGGTCGGGGTTGTCGGGATCGTTGGTGACTAGATGGACGGCGAAATTATGTGGGCCATCCATGCCTTCGTGCATCATGAACGGAGCAGATTCGACAACAGTGCTTTCACCGGGCTGGAGGACCGTCGAACCGACGGTCAGCTCAGGCGGTCAGCACCCCTCCACGATTTCGATATACGGATCTTCTTTGAGGCGCAGGGCGCCATCCCCGGTATTGGTCACCTTGATGGCGAAAGAACGGGTCTCACCGAACTTCACGTACCCGTAGTCGATCTTTTGCTGGTCCACCTGGATGGCAGGCGTGCCAGCGCTGCCTCCGCCCTGACGGGCGAAAAAGAATGCAGCCACGAGCAGCAAAATCCCGCCGAGGGCGACAAAGAGCCAGGTGGCATTTTGTCGCTCTTGTTTCCGGTATTTCTTCTTGGTCACGGAGATACTCCTTTCTACAGTGTATTTTCAGTCTGTGTTCTTGTAACAAACAATGCAGGTTTCACTCTGGTACGTCGTACTCAAACTGGAAGGAATAGAGGTGGGCGACCAGGTCCCAGATCTGTTCCTCGGTAAAGATCGAGCCCCACATGGGCATGCCGGTGCCCATCCCACCGCGCAGGATCTTGCCCTGCAGGAGTGCCGGCTCGGCTCCCAGCATCCGGCTGGAATCGGTGAAATCGACCGGTGTCTGCATCGACATATCGGACATGCCGCTCATGCTCTGCATGGATGCCTCACCCGCCTGGGCAAGATCGTCGGCAAAGACGCCATCCCCGGCGCCGTTTTCCCCGTGGCACGCCGCGCAATTTTGCGTATAGAGCTCCCTGCCGTTGGCAAGCCCTTCGGCTGTGGTGTTGGATTGCCAGATATAGCTGACAACATCCCATTTTTCCGCGTCGCTCAAGCCCGTTGATGCCAGGGTTATGAAAACCTCGTATGGCGAGCTCGCCCGGTAGAGATCGGGGTTCATAATATTCGAGATATCGAGGTCGGCGACCAGCTTCTGCCCGTTGATCGCGGAAGGCTGGCGGCTGGGGATGTCTGGCGCCTCGTGACTGGCATCAAGATCCAGGTCGAGCGTGACATACAGGGGAATAGAGCCGGGCTCGGCACTTGTCGACGAGCCGCTGACCTCAATGGTGCCACGCATCCGCCAGTGGTTAACGCCACACCAGCGCGTACAGAAGAACGTGTAGATACCGGGCTTCTCAAAAGTCAGGGTGACGTCGGTGACCTTACCGGGCTCGATGTCCACGGGCTCCATATCCATCTGTCCGATGGCAAACCCGTGAACCACATCGTCCGAGGTCATTCTTAAGTGAAGCGGCTTGCCTGCCTCGGCGTGGATGACCTCGGGACTCCAGCCACCGTTTTCTGCCATGCGCGCGTGGAGGAGGGGCGTGCGCGCCCAGAAGAACAGCGGCGCTCCGATCGAGAGCAGGAGTCCGCCAGTGATCAAGATGCGTGAAAGAAGTTCGGATCGTTTCATCGTGCTAAAGCAACAACCACAGCATTACCAATGTAAGGACGAAGCAATAGCCAATCACGAGAGTGGCGGAGATCTTCACCTCGTCGGCCGCCTTTTGCGCCGTCCGCGCTGACCAGATCAGCCCACCGACCAGTGCCAGCGTCTGCCCGGGCGCCAGAACGGAGGTGAGCATTGGTTGCCAGGCTGCCTCTGCGGTGCCGAACAGATTCCAGCCGAGCCCGAGCGGATCGGAGAGTGCCGCCAGGATGTAGCTGGCATTCGTCAGAACGAACGACAGGCTGAATGCCACCCAGAACATTAAGCCAAGGGGGATCAGGGCCGTGGAGAGGGTGGCAAATCTCTTCTTGAAAGCTTTGCGGTTTTCAAAGCGTGTCACACAGAGGGCGAAGAGCGAAGGCATGCCGAGAAAGATGATCGCGAGAAAGATCGCCGCGTAGACGAACCACGCGCTCGTGCCAACATGGTAGGCAGCGCCTTTGAGCGCTCCCCACGGACCGAGCAGTACGCCCGCATAGATCATCGCCGAGCCCAGCATGATAAAGGCTTTGAAAGCTTCATCCATTCGTGTGGAGGGTCTGGCAAGGTCAGCCGAGAAGGGCCGCGCGTTGACCGCAATATTATCGTGCGGGCAGGTCCGGAGGCATTCCATACAAAGGCCGCAATACGTGTTCTTGGTCAAGCCGCCGGGGAACACATCCCAGGGACAGCCATACCCGTCCGCGGAACCGTTGTAACAGGGCTTGCCTTCACAGGCTACACAGACCTGCTTGTCCTTGATCCGCAATTCGACCGGCGCGGTCTGGGAGTAGATACCGATGAATCCGCCTACCGGGCAAAGGTAACGGCAGAAGGCGCGGCGCTCGAACACGGTGCTCAAGCCGATCGCGGCGAAGAGCATTGCCGCCAGGACGATGCCCGTGACGTTCGGCGTGGTGAGCAGTACGCTGCTGAACAGGGCAAGCAAGAGGAAGGAAATATTCTGTAGCCAGATATTTCGGAAGGCCCGGGGCCAGCGTCGGTTCAGCCACCTTGGCTGCTTATCGGGCGGAGCCAGGACCGCGCCGCGCTGGAGCCATTCGCCAGGCAGCGGGATAGGGCAGACCGCGCACCAGCCCCGTCCAAAAAAGGGGACAGCCACCAGGATGAGGATCGCCCACCAGGCAATCCACACAAAGACGATGCTGAAGTTGTGACTCCCGACCGGGGTCCCGATCAGCCCGGCGAGAATGGCAAAGATGTAACCAGCCAGCATCACGACAAACACCGCAAGCTGAGGCCAGCGGTTTTTGAGCGTGCTCTTGACGAGGGGATTACCGGTAAGCTCGATGCGAGACATACTTGATCAACCCGTGACATCTCTTTTCTCTTTCGTCTTTCCTTGACCTGGAAAAGACGAAAGAGAAAAGAAACCTAAAACGCCAAGAAGCGCCAGGCCTGCCGACCGGAGCATCCAGTCGTTTCTGCCGACGGTGAGCTTCCCGATCATGAACGGGTGCATGGCGCCACAGGTGACATTGCAGCGGAAGCGGAATGATCCGGGTTGATCGGCAACAAAGGTCATCGTGCGGGTCTGACCCGGGTCCGCTTCCACGGAAATGCCGTAGCCATCGATATACAAGCCGTGGACTACGTCGGTGCTGATGAGCTGGAGGGTAACTGTATCACCGCGATTGACTTTGAGCTCTCCCGGAGAATACGCATACTGATGTGCTTCGATACGAAATGTGCGCTCCTGAGGCGCAATGGACGGGACCGGCAGCGGCGCGAACGCCACGACCAGTCCAGCCATCACGAACAGGAGAAGAGAGCGACGAGAGCGCATTCCTAAGGAATATTGGAGGTACCGTATTTCGAGTAGGTCGCGTCGATGTAAGCGCGGGCCTCCTGCGTACTTTTGCCCTCTCGTAAGAGACGCATGACATCCTGCGTGATGTCGACGCAGATGGAACAGCCGAGCGCATGGTTATCGAAGGTGATCGTGCCTGTGTCGTCCACGTGCGAGACGTAGCAGGCGTAGTTGGATGCGTGACCAATATCCCCGCAGCCGCAATAGCAGGGGATTTCCTTCATGACATCCGGGTTTGCCGCGGCAAACTGGTACGCCTGTTGTACGCTGACAGGTGCAGACTGGACCTCCGCCGGCATCTGGTCCATGGCCATCATGTGCAGGTCCGCTTCTTTTTGTGTTGAACAGGCGGAGAGTCCGCCCAGGAAGATGCTGATTACGAGCAGGAGAAGGAGGAAGGTTCGGGAATTTCTCATAGAAGGTCTCCGTATTTGGTCAGTTAGCATCTTAGCAGCAGGGTGATTCCCCATCCAGTGACAAATGCCACACTATTGAGCGAAAGATGACCTTGTTTATCAAGATATGTATCATCTTGTTTCGACTGCTATAACTGCGTGGGACAGTGAGTTGCGCCGCTTGCCCGGTTGAGGTTTCCATCATTGAACATTAATCTCATCAAAAAAGGGTGTGCCGATGGTCTGTGGCACACCCTTTCGATTCTTTTTGCAATCGGCATATGTCGGGCGGGCTGCCTGACTTCTGCTCTTACATGAAGATGCTCGGGTTCAGCATGCCGAATATCATCGCCACATGAGCCACCACCAGGAAGATCGCCACAAACGTTGCATGTAGCCGCAGGAAAGCCTGGTCATTGTCCATCTTGCCAATCAGACCCAGTCCCATGAGTGCCAGCCCGCCCAGTGGAACGATCCCGAGCAGGTAAAAACTCACAGCGATGACATCGGCAAACCCGCGCCAGCCGCTGCTGGCGGTGAGCGGGATCACCGCATTGAACAGCAAATAGAAGAAAATGCCTGTGAAGTAAACGCCGATGATGATGCCCGCGATCTTGTTCCACTGGCGGATTCGTTGGTTTTCGCCCCGTCCCAGCAGGATGAACAGCTCCGTCACCGCAATGAATTCCGCGAAGATCACAGGAATGGCCATGAAAATAATTAGATTCCATGGCTGGTTGGTGGCAAGCAGTTCCATGTAGTGTGTCATTGTGTTGCCCATATCCATGATAGGTGTCTCCTTTGTTTTGTGAATTGTTGCACGAATAGTTTATTGGATGGATCGATCCCGTGGCAGGGCAGATGTGCGCAGGTCCATATAGGCAGAATTGCCTATATGCTTGCTGGAGTAGAGAACAAAAATAGCCTGTTTGAACAGACTATTCAAAGAAATCGTGTGTTTTGCAGGTCGATGAGAGATTATTCTGACGTACTTTGCCAGAGACGCAGGGTGCCCGGCTTTTTACAGGCATTCTGCAGGCTGCAGCCCAGGCAACCATCGCTGCAATTGACATAGGCTTGGATCAGCCCGCTGCGCTGCAGGTGCTCAAGCATGGCTTCGACCAGGCGCGGTGTGGTCCCGAGACGAGCAGCCAGGGCTCCTGTCTCCAGGGTCCCTCCGAGGCGGATTTCCTCTACAAGTTTTTCAAGCATAACTACAACCCCAGCGCAACCGCAAGATGATAGACCCCGGCGCCCGCCCCAACCGAGATCAGCAGCAGGAGCCCGAGATTGAGCAGGGTCCAGCCCCAGGAGTTCGTCTCCTGGCGGATGACCGCGACCGTTGCCATACAGGGGATGAAGAGCATGGTCACGACCAGGAATGCCAGCGCCGAGGCGGTGGAGAATGTTGAGGTCAGCGTCTGTGCCAGGGCTGCGTCGGGGCTGCTGCCGAAGAGCACGCCCAGCGTTGCCACCGCGTTTTCCTTGGCTGGGAAGCTAGTGATCAATGCAACGCTCAGTCGCCAATCAAAGCCCATCCAGCGCCCGACCGGCTCGATCCATTTTCCGAACTGCACCAGGTAGCTATGATTCAAATCCCCGTTCGGCAGCATCGAAAGCGCCCAGATCACCAGCGCCATCGCCAGGATATTAGTGCCAGCCTTCTTCAGGAATGACAGCGAGCGCTGCCAGACCAGCAGGCCGATGGTGCGACTGTTCGGTACGTGGTACAGCGGCATCTCCATGATGAATGCCGAGCGCTGTCCCTTGAAGATGATTTTATTCAGCAGGACGCCGCTCAGCACCAGCGTGAAAAGGGAAAGCAGCACCAACCCCCAGGAGACAAACAGCGCTTTCGCCCCAAAGAATGCCGGCGCGAGGAAAGCCACCACCGCCATACGGGCGGTGCAAGGGACCAGGGGCGCGATCAGGATCGTGAGAAAGCGCGCCGGTTTCGAGTCGATCACGCGCGTGCCCAGGATGGAGGGCACGTTGCACCCAAAACCGAGAAAGAGCGGCAGGAACGATTTGCCGTGCAGCCCCATCATGTGCATGAAATTGTCCATGACGAAGGCGGCGCGCGCCATGTAGCCCATATCTTCCAGCAAGCCGAACACCGCAAAGAAAATGATCATGATCGGCAGAAAGGTGACCACTGCGCCCACGCCTCCGATCACGCCATCGACGATCAGGCTGCGGATCCAGAATGGGGCGCTTGCGAGAAGCTGGCTTGCCAGTCCTGTAAGCCCGCCGACGATCTGAGCATCCAGCCAGCCCTGGAAGGGCGAACCGATCGTAAAGGTTAGCCAGAACACGAGCCACAGAATCCCCGCCAGGATCGCCAGCCCCCAGATGGGATGCACCGCCCAGCGGTCGAGCTGCTTGGTCAGAGAAATTTGCCCAAGCCGGGGATGGACCACCGCGGCGCGCACCATCCGACCGATCCACTCGTAGCGGCCGGAGGCAATCGCCAGCAGCGCGTCGTCATGCTGGCACAAAAGACGGTAGACCGATTCCCACGTTGCGTCGGGAAGAACGCCCTGCATGGTACGAATGATCTCGGCATCGCCCTCCAATAATTTGAGCGCAACCCAGCTCTCGGGGTAGGGAGCGGGGACATATCCATGAATCCGTTGCTGGATCTGAACGAGCAGCTCCCGGTGATCGGCACGGATCTCAGGCAGGCGCGGCGTCATCAGGGGATGGGGTCGGTCCAGGATATCCTGGACCGCCTGATAAAAACCCTGTATGCCGGTCGCGCGTGTGGCGGTCATCGGGATGACCGGGACGCCCAGGGCGGCCTCCAGCACTTCCGGCTCGACCCTCATCCCTTCCTGGGTAGCGACGTCCATCATGTTGAGGATGATCGCCAGCGGGGTGGACAGGGAAATCAGCTCGGCAACCAGATAGAGGCTCCGCTCCAGGTTGGCGGCATTCACAACCGCGATCACCAGGTCTGGTCCTTCGCGCAGGATGAACTCCCGCGCAATAACCTCTTCCGGGGAGTTGGCTGTCAGGCTGTAGGTGCCGGGCAGATCGACGATCCCATATTCCCGGCCCTGCATGGAGAAGCTGCCCTCGCGGCGCTCCACGGTCTTCCCGGGCCAATTCCCTACGTGCTGATTCAACCCGGTGAGGAGATTGAATAATGTGGACTTACCCACATTGGGCTGCCCCGCCAGCGCCAGAAGGGGCATGCGCTCACGCAGGATGACCGGCTGAACCGGAACGGCAGTGGAATGACAGTCGCTCACTCGGGTCTCCGCCGGACGAAGATCTTCGC
>DAITPI010000093.1:0-11622 GCA_036833655.1 Anaerolineales bacterium
TGCCACCATCCTTTTACCCAGACCTAATTACCGATTGTTCATCTAATTTATCATAAACAGGGAGCGATTACAAGGAAATTGCAATGTTTCTCATCTATCCGTAGAGAGGTGGGGAAGCACTCCCGACCACAGTCGCAGGGACAGAAGGGACCGATTGGATCGATGAGTGGCTCCCATGGCAGCCTCCTGCATGCGAAGGATGACTCCGCGAGAGTGAGTATTCAGCGCGCGGAATGCTGGGGAAGAAGCCAACGTCTCTCGGCTCCGCACCGATCAGCAGTCTTTCTACTCCATTGATTCACTGGTGATACATAGAAGTTGGCAACGTGAGCAATCCAGGAGTGAACACTGTGTACCCTACGCTATGCGTGCAAGAAGGGTGTTACAGATTTCACGAGGAATGATGATGAGATCCCAGGGGAAGGGGAATGTGGAGATTGCTCTCCTATCCGTGGAATGAATCATCGAAGTACATGGCGTATGCGTTGCCGTTCAGCCGCTGCTGTCAATCCTCCACAGGCAGGATTGATCTATCCACATAACTACACGCAATTTGTGTTACAATTCCATGGCAGTCTACGTTTTTGATAGGTGGCAGTACTCCAGTACCTGCCTATGCTATACTCTTCTGCGAGGAGAACCCATGATCGACCCAACAACACTCCCTATCCTCCTGAAAGCCCTCGATTTCATCTTCGAAGAGGGGCGCAAAATCCTGGAGGAGCGCCGCGAGCGAAGAAAGGCAGAGCAGCCCCCCACACCGGAGCCTGCGCCGGACCCGGCCCCCGAAGTCACCGCCCTGGAAGTTCAGCAACAGGCGGAGATCAAGCAAGACCTGCTCTCATCGAAGATCGATGACATCCACTGGCAAAACCATGAAGCCGAAGTTCAACACCTGGTCCGGCTGCTTGAAACTTATTCCCGCAATTATCAGATCGCACGTGAGCAATATGCAAAGTGGGGCAGCGCGCTGGTGCCTCCGATCATCGTCCACAACATGAACGAGGCGGAAAACGCCATGCTCGATACCATCCAGCGACTCGAAGATACTCTATCGAAGGTGTATGAGAAGGATATCATTCCAGACAAATAAGGGATAAGGCATGTTATGGAAAAGGCAGAAGTCACCCACCTGGAACGGATGATTGATTTACACAAGAAAAATCTCTACATCCTCGAAGAAATGCTGGCAAAGTACGGTGCCGATCAACCTTTGCACCTTGTGAATAGTGTAACTATGGAGCGAGAGGCGATCGCCCGCTACAGCAAGCAGATCGAAAGCCTCACCTCTAACGCCCGGGATCTGGAAAAGTCGGCGGCGCTTGCCAGCCTGCCTCGCCGTCCGTATTTTGTCGGTCGCGAGGAGGAGATCCGCACGATCCTTGGATCCCTGCAGCCCAACAGCCGGACGTTCATCATCGGCATTGAGGGCGTTGGCGGTATGGGCAAGTCGGCACTCGCCGTCGAGGTCAGTCATCGCTGTATCGAGAACGATCTTTTCGAAGCCGTGATCTGGATCTCCGCCCAGGAATCGATCCTCACCCTGCACGGGATCGAGCCGGTCATCCCCGAAGCCAAGACTCTATCCGATATCTTGATCACGATCGGCACCAGTCTCGGCAATCCCACGATCGGGAACCTCTCCATCCAGGAGCAGATCCGGCGAGCATACAACCTGCTTGCCCGCCAGACGACCCTGCTTGTGCTCGACAACTTCGAGGCGCTCTCACGGAACGAGCAGAGGGAAATCCTCGACTTTCTGCGGCGCTCGCCGATCACTCTCAAGGTGATCATCACGTCACGCGAACGCGTCTCAGAGGGACAGGTCATCCGCCTGCAAGGCTTATCGTTCGAAGAGAGCAACGCTCTGCTGGAGTGGGATGCCCAGCAAAAGAACATCCACCTCACGCGCGACCAGAGCAAGTACCTGGTAGACCTGACCGGCGGACTCCCCCTGGCGCTGCTGTGGGTCCAGGGACAGATCGCCGTCCTGGGCTATTCGGTAACACAGGTGCTCGATAAGCTGAGCCTGGATGCCGATATCCCCATCCTGCAATACTGCTTCAATCACAGCTGGAATCTGCTCGGGCAATCCGACGCCAGGAAGCTGCTCTTCATCCTGGCACTCCAGCCCGATCCGGTCTCCCGCGCGGCGTTGCAGGAGATCGCTGGAATCCTGACCAACGAGCATCTTGCCAATGAGCTCAGCCACCTCCTGCAGTTATCGCTGATCGAGCATGACCACGATCGGGACTACTTCAGCGTGCTGCCACTCACCCGCCGGTTCATCCGCACCCAGTTCGCTGGCGACCGAAAGTTCATCAAGCAGGCGGAGCTCAAGATCATGCAGTACTACGTCAAGCTGCTCTCACAAAAGAGTAGCTTCAAGGAATGGCGGAGCTACGACGATCTCCTGCAGGATCGTAACAACATCCTGAGCGTGGCACAATGGTGCTACAAGTCGCTGCAAAAGAAACAGGGCAAGTCCAGTTCGATGCCAAAGCAGACAAAGAGCATCGCGGAAACCCTGGTGCAGATCGGCTCCCAGTTTGGGAGCGTGCTCTGGCAGCGCGCTTACTGGTATGACCGCATGACCCTGGCGCATGCTGCCCTGCATGCCGCCAAGTTGATCCTGGACTGGAAATCGGTGAGCACCTTTGCCCGCAACATCTCCTGGATCTACTTCTACCAGGGAGACTACCTGCGGGCGCGGCATTGGGCCGAGGAGTCGCTCGCGGCCACCACCCAGACCGAAGACGAGCTGCTCATCGCTGCTGCCAAGCGATCCCTGGGCACGGTCGAATTCCACCTCGGCAACTTCAGCCGCTCAGAGATGCTCTTGCGGGATGTGCTGCAGACCAGCGAGAAGTTCGCCAGCGATGACTACGGCATTTACAGCAAAGGCTTTGCCGAGTACGGTCTGGGAGAACTCGAATACGAGCGGGGGAACATCCAGGCCGCCAAAGATTGGTACCAAAAGGCGCTGGATACCTGGCAGGACCCAAGCCGCAAAGACCCGGTCCGTCACATTAGCTACGCGCTGAACGGGTTGGGCTTCGTTGCCCTCAAGGAAAAGCGGTTCGAAGAGGCAGAGCAGTTCTTCCGGGCGGGGATCCAATCGGCAGAGGAATTTGGACGTGTGGATGAACTCGCCAAGGGCCAGCTGGGCCTGGCTTCCGTACACCTGGAGACTGGCATCGACCTGAATGCGGCGTTGGCTCTCGTCAACGAGTCGATCGAAAGCTTCCAGCAGCAGGGCATGCAATACCAGATCCAGAAGGGTCTCGCACTCCGTAACGACATCCTGAAAGCACAATCACAGACGCCGGCACCGCAGCTTTAAAGATGGATCATGAATTAGAGAGTTTCCTGCAGGCATTTAAAAAACTGGAAAACCAATTCCAGACGCTGCCTGTTTCCGAGTCCCAGGTTCAACGCCTGAAGCAGGCTCTCGTAGGGATCCAAAAAACCGCGGAAAACCTGGCGCTGTATGATCCTCTGACGCATGCGTTGAACACCAGGGGAGGCAGCTGGCTGGTTCCGCGCGAGCATATCAAAGGCATGGGGAAAATCGATATTTACGATCTCCGGCAGGCAAATAAAGTCTATGGGGTTTCTGTCGTGGATTCGGAACTGCACAAACTTGCCTTTCGACTCATGTCCATCTTTACACTCGACAAGGGCGACTTCGTCAGTCGCTCACCGGGCAGCGACGAGTTCCGAATCCTGTCGACCTCCAAGACACCGCAGGAGATCCGCCTGATCCTCACCAGGCCCTATCTCGACCAGGAGAAAGACTCGCTGCTTACCTGGGATTTTGGCACCGGCCGTACGGAGACCGAAGCCGAGAACAATCTACAAAAGCAGCGCAATCTCTTCCGCCCCGTGGTCATCCGGCAGACCATTCTGGAGAGCCATTCCGAGATTCCGCGGCGGATCGAAGAAAACGGCAGCCACCAAAGTTGGAATGAGTTTAATATGCCCTACGAAAAACTGACAGCTACAATTCTTTCGTTGGGGCTGCCCGTTGCCGTGGAGCAGCAGATCGTCGAGCAGATCGAGGCGCTCAAGAACATCGTGGCAGGGATTGTCACCCGGGAAGCGCTGACCGGGGCATTCAACGCCCTTGGCGCCGAGTGGTATCTGGACGGCGATTGCATCCAGAGTGTAGCGCTAACGGACATGCTCGACATGCACGAGGGCAACGCGCGCTACGGGAGCGTGGCGATCGATCAGGATCTCAAGCGCTTCTCCAACATGCTTCTCGAGGAATTTCGCAGGCACGCGGGCTTTCTACTGGTGCGATCCGAGCGCGCGGGCGATGAGTTCAGGATCATTTCCACCAAGCTCTCTGCACGCGAACTGGAAGACAAGCTTCATACGGTCTGGCAGAACGATCTCCATCGCGGGCTGCTGACGTGGAACTACGGCGTCGGCAGGAATGACCTGGAAGCCCATGTCAATTTGTACCGGAACAGGATCAAAGACATCGAAAGCATGGAAGCGTCTGGTTCCAACGGCAAATCGACCTTCATCATCGTCCGTCCCGAGAGCGAGGACTACTCCAGTCTGTTCAAGCTTTCGGAAGAGACCGCCCGCGCCGTGGACGGAACGCCCATCATCGACCTGCATCTCACTGTGCAAGCGATCCAAAATGTGGGGGACTTCGAGGCCTTCCGCAGACGTCTCGAGCAATATTGCCAGCAACTGACCCCGTTCCAGATCCGGGTCAAGCACATTGCCCGGATGAACATCAACAACCAGCAGGGGCGGTTGTGGCTGCTGGCAGAGAAATCCCCCGAATTGGAGCAGATGTATAACGACCTGAGCCACATTGCCTATGAGATGGGCTGCACGAGCTATCCATACCAGGCTCAGGATTGGCTGCCACACGTCAAGATTGTCAACCTGCCCGAGCACACCTCGCCGCAGATCAAGGATCCCGCCTTCGGTGCCAGCTGCAATATCACGTTCACGGTCAGTTGCTTCGAGTGGACCGTGCAAAAAGCCCCCGAGCGCTGGGAGCTGCTGCACCAGTTCCCATTTCCACAGTAATTCTTCTGAATTCTTTTTTCAGGTGAAACGACATGGCAACCATTCTTATTGTTGACCCGCATCCTGCAGACCGGCGCGTATACGTGACCTTCCTGGGGAATTTTGGTCATCGCCTGCTGGAGGCGAGTGACGGCGTCGAAGCCCTCGAGCTGGCGCGTACCGAGCTTCCCGACCTGGTGATCACAAACATTTTGATGCCAAACATGGACGGGTTTACCCTTGCCCGGCGTCTACGCGCCGAGCCCTTGCTGGCACGCAGCCACGTCATTTTCCAGACGGAACATTACTTCGAGTCCGAGGTCCACAAACTGGCAATGGCCAGCGGCGTGCAGCACATCCTTGGAAAGCCGGCGGAGCCACAGGAAATCCTGCGCGCGGTCCAGGAATCGCTGCGCCGGCCCACCCGTCCCACCCGCCTCCCGCAGACAGGTCAGCTACAGCGCGAGCATCTGCAGTTGCTCGCGGACAAGCTCTATCAAAAGGTCGAGGAGCTGGAGAAGGCGAATGACCGTCTGCACAACATCTCCCTGACCGATGCTCTCACCGGCTTGAACAACCGGCGCGGGTTCATGATCCTCGCGACGGCGCTGCTGAAGTTCGCCCGCCGGGCGGGTCATGCGCTGTGCTTGCTGTATATCGACCTGGACAGCTTGAAATACACAAACGATACGTATGGGCATGCCGCCGGAGATATGGCAATCATGCAATTTGCGCAGATCCTGAACGATACCTTCCGGGAGTCTGACGTGATTGGCCGGATGGGCGGCGATGAGTTCGTGGTGCTGACGATCGATACGGCGGAGAACGATCTCGCCAGCATTCAGTCCCGCCTACAGAACAATGTGGACATCTATAACGTGCAGCCGGGACGCGTCCAACCGCTGGCGTTCAGCCTGGGCGTGATCCCCATCGAGCTCGATTCCACCTTTACTATGGAGGAGCTGCTCTCGCAGGCGGATGCCGCCATGTACAGGCACAAACAGGCGCGCAA
This sequence comes from Anaerolineales bacterium, assembly GCA_036833655.1. GTDB lineage: Bacteria > Chloroflexota > Anaerolineae > Anaerolineales > Villigracilaceae > Defluviilinea. The sequence goes on from DAITPI010000093.1 coordinate 6,047, forward strand.
GCGCCCTGCCTGAGCCACAGACCGATCCGAGTCGGTCCAGCGAAGTTATCGATAAAAGAAGCGGTCGCTAGGACCGCTTCTTCGTTTATGGCTTCGTATCCCTGGCGCACCGGAAGCCCAGGTCGATGTTGGTAGCCGTGGGCTCGTATGCAAAGCGATAGGAGGCGCTGACGCTGTTGCCGCCCTCCTGTCCCCAGCCACCTCCGCGCATGACGCGCAGGTCGCGGCTCGTCTGGGATTCCCGGCCATCGCTGGCATCATAGGGATACGGCTCGAACAGGCTGCTCGTCCACTCCCAGACATTCCCCGCCATGTCGTAGAGGCCGTAGGGGCTTTTTCCGGCTGCGTAGCTGCCGACTTCTGTCGTATCGCCGATGTTCCAGTTGTAGTTCGCCCGGGTCTCATCCAGCTCATCGCCCCAGGGATACATGCGATCATCTGTGCCGCGCGCGGCTTTCTCCCACTCTGCTTCAGTCGGCAGGCGGGCGCCGCGCCATTCGCAGTAGGCTTTTGCCTGGTCCCAGGTCACCTGGATGACGGGGTAATTATCGAACTCAGGGTTGCCATAGTATTTCAGCCGTGTGTTCGAAATAGCCGATTTCGGAGGCTCGCAGCTACCCTGCTGCGCACAGGCCCGGTACGCCGCGTTGGTCACTTCGTAGACATCGATATAAAAATCAGGCAGCGTCACTTTGTGGACGGGCTCCTCGTCCAGGAACCAGCTCAACTGGCAATCAGAAGTAAATTTCGCCAGGCACTCGGCCAGCTCGTCTGCGGCATCTCGCCCCATCGTGAACGTGCCCGCCTCGATGAGGACCATGGCTGCTTCTGCGCTGGAGGAGTTTGAAACCGGCGCCGCGCCGGTGGCCGGCGGGGTGAACGTGACCTCGGGAGCGGAAGTCACGCCTTCCGATCCGCTTTGCTCCGTTACTGGCTGCGCGACGGGCTCTGTGGAAGTCGCTCCTCTCTGTAGCATCGGGCGCAAAACCGACACGCCGACGACCAGGCAGACCAGCAAAGCGATGACTCCGCCAAGAGCCATCCACATCCTTCGCTGGGAAAGTGGAGCCAGGCCGGCTCGTCCCGACCCTTTTGGCATCTGAAGCGTGCGCGCACCCGGTGTGGTCGTCATGACGGCCTTCAGTGCCGAATAGAACTTTGCATCCGGAAAGACCTCGCCGCGCACATCGTAGTATTGCGTGGATTCGACCGAGAGCCATGGCTCATCTCCCTCCAGTAGCAAAGGGAAGATCGGTTTTTGTTTACGCCTGGCGCGCTGGAGCTCGCTCTGCACCCACTCGGAGGAATAGGACCGGGGACTCATGATCAGGATAAATGCAGAACACGTATCGAGCTGTTTCTGGAGCTCCTGGGGCCACTGCGAGCCGTAGTCCAGGCGCTCATCGATCCAGACCTCGAAGCCCAGACCCTGCAGATTTGCCGCCAGGGCATGGGCGTATTCCGTATCTTTGTGGCTGTAGCTGATAAAGATGTGACCCATCACGACCTCCAGAAAAGTTAAGGCATTATACGGCAATTGGATTTGTTTAGCGAAAAGGTCAGTCCGCAGGACGCTTCTACACAGAAAGAACCTGCGCCCGCAAAGTCCGGACTAGCTGTTTATATCCATCGGGTTTGAACAAATCCGCGCGCTGCCAGCGCCCGAGGGAGTCCGGGAGGTCGCATGGCTCGAGGCGCGCCGGGACGATAAAGATCCCGTCCGCGTCGCTGGAATTCGCCCTCTCGAGGGCGATCCTGAGCTCCTCATGGCGATAGCCTCCCTGTTTGTTGAACTGCTTCGAGAGACAGGCAATCACAACATCGCAGTTGTGGATGGCCCGGTGGATCTCATAGACCCAGTCCTGACCGGGGAGCAGGCGTTCCTGATCCAGCCAGACGCTGGCGCCTTCTTTCACCAGACGGCGGTACAGGCGGCGGACCACCTGTTGGTCACTGCGTGCATGCAAAAGAAAAATACGGAGTTGTTTCGAGAGCTTCATTTGCCTATCCTTGGAATATCAAAACCGGATCGAATCGCCAACAGCGAAAACAGCCCCATCCAAATTAATGGAAGAAGATTTAAATAACAATCCCCCCGTGGGGGATTTCAAGGATGGTTTCCGGTGTAATCTGAAGGTTGACCTAGATATTGGGGTGGACAGCGACGTGCCCCTATTCCTGCTGGTTGTGCTCCCACCATTCTCGAAAATCCCAGTTCTTCAACGCCAGGCGTAGCTCCTTGCTACTGCGCAGATTGAACTTGTAAAAGATGCGTTGTAAATGAGTTTTGACCGTTTCCGGGGCAATGACCAGCTTTTCGGCGATCTGATAATTCCTGTAGCCCAGGCAGATCAATGCCACCACTTGCTGCTCGCGGTGGGTGAGGGAAGACCAGCGCGCCTCCATTTCGGTCTGACTCAGGAATTGATTCAGTCCGACTTTTGTGAAGTCCGCAATGACCTCGTCCTCGGGGCGACTCTGTTGCTTGGCAACATCCTTGACAGCTGCAATCAGCTCTTCATCCTTGAGAAACAGGCGAGTTTCGTTTCCCCCGTCTCGTTGCTGTAAGAAGTATTCTATGAGACGGCGAAGCACAGACATGCCTGTGATTATATTAGAACAGATGTTCTAAGTCAACCGAAACACATTAGGTATTTACCGCTATCGTGAAGTTGTTATGCCTCCAGCTCCAGATCGATATCTTCCTCGGCCGGGAGGAACTCGTCCTCTGGCTTCCGGCGCAATACGAGAAAGGGATCACCGCCGCGCTGGAGATTGAGTCCGTGCAACAGCAAGCCAAACTGGGAGAGAGCAAACCAGGTCAGAAAGATGGTCAGTCCAATAGAAGCCTGATCGATCCAGCGCGGTGCTCCCTCGATGAGATCCTGGGTCTGGATTCGCCAGCGTGTCACCTTGACTTCATAATCGTGAATGGAAGAGACAAAGTTTTGGAAACTTTCGCGCATCTGGCTGAGGTCCCCGCCGAGGAGATACTCCGTGTCCCCCACAAAGACCGAAGCCTGCGTCGCCAGCGATTCGACGTTCGAGATCTCGGCGTCGAGCGATCGGGCGGAGGCGATCAGATCCACCAGTATTTTCCCCGGGACGTTCAGGTCCACGCCGGGGAGGAGGCTGCCGATCCCGTTCAGGACCGATTGCAGGTTCTCCAGCGCCGTGCGCGCCGAGACGATCCGGCTGCGGGTCTGTTTCAGCTCCGGTAGTAGCCGATCGTCCAGCGTGCTCTGGATCTCACCAAAGAGATTCTCTGCCCCTTCTGTTTTCTGGCTCAGTTTTTCCAGCGCTGCCTGCGCGCCATCCACCATGCGCAGGGCGCGCTCCAGCTCCTGCTCCGAGCTTTTCAGCGTGGCTTCTGCCTGCGCCAGCTCAATGTCGATCTCCTTTAGTTTCCCAGTTGCTTCTCGTGTCAGCTTCTCGTTGTAAAACCAGATCGCACCAATTCCTGCCAGGCTTGCTACTAGTAGAATCGCGCTCAGTGCAATCAGGAGTCCAGCCAAAATTCTGCGGGCCATAAAAGGACCTCCTAGCTTGTCTGATCCGTCATGTCAGAAAAGCTCCAATGAAAACTCGAAAGACTTTACCTGTCTCTTGCTTAACGAGCTAGCAAGGGAAGATTATACGCCCCGATCCCGGCATCCATGCCAAAAAGCGGTGATTTGGCGCAAACTCGAGAATAATCGGACTATAATTCGATGGCCGGCCATTGGTCCTGCTCAGGAGAAATGCCATGCTCGTAATCAGTAGTGACATCCATCTGGGGGACGGCACCACCGCGAACTCGATCTCTCCCGCTGCCTTCGACCTTTTTTCCAACCGATTGAACGAGACAGCCTATTATGCCTCGTTCCGCCGGGACGGCACCTACCGTCCGATCGAGACCCTCGACCTGCTGCTTATGGGCGACATCCTCGACCCGCTTCATTCCACGCTGTGGCTGGATACTGCGCCTGGGACATTGAGCTACACCCGCCCATGGACCGACCCGGGCAGCCCGACCTTCGCCAGCACCCTTGCCGAAACGACCAGAGCCATCATCGAGGTCAACCGCGAGTCATTGGAGACCTTGCGACGCTGCGCCAGCGGACAGGTGGTGCGCCTGCCCCCAGCCAATGCGCGCGGGGAGCCAGATACCGCCACCAGCGAGCGCATCCCGATCTATGTCCGCATCCACTATATGGTCGGCAACCATGACTGGTACTATCACCTGAAGGGCGCGGCATTCGATGAGATCCGCGGCGTGATCGTCCGGTCGCTGGGGCTGTGCAACGATACCAGCCCGTTTCCCTACGAGCTGGAGGAAAACCCGGCATTGCAGCAGGTCCTGGCATCGCACCGGGTCTTCGCCCGGCATGGCGATTACTACGATAAATTCAACTTCGACCGCGAAAAAGGCCGCGACCACTCGACCCTGGGCGATGTTTTCACCATGGATGTCTGTAATCGCTATCCGGTGGAGGTGCTCAAACGCTACGGCGATGAATTACCGGTGGGCATCATCGACAGTCTCCGCCGTATCACCAACGTTCGCCCGGCGCTGGCGACGCCCCTCTGGATCAGCGGTCAGATCCGGCGCCATGCTGGCGGCACCGCGCTGGAGGCCGGGCTGAAGAAGGTGTGGGACGATCTGTGCGATCAGTTCCTTCAGCTGGACGTTGTCCGTGAGCAGGACAAGTCGTACAAATTCGATATTGTGGATGCCATGCAATTAATTCTCAAAATCTCGAAGCGCACCTCCTTCGAGACGCTCACCGATATTGCGATCTGGGTACATGACCGTCTCCGGGAGAACGACCGCTCTCTGGCAGAAAATGCCCTGCATGAGCCAGCCTTTCTCAACGACTCGGCTCGCTTCGTCGTCTACGGGCATACTCACCAGCACGAGATCGTGGCTCTCGATGCGGATGGTGAACCGCCGGACGAGCAGGAGCAGCTCTATATCAATTCGGGCACCTGGCGCTCGTATTACGATCTGGCAATCAAAGACCCCAGGGAGCAGAAGTTCGTGCGCTATCAAACGTTCACCTATCTCACGTTTTACAAGGACGATGAGCGCTCGGGCAGAAGGTTCGAGGCGTGGTCCGGTGCATATACCTGATACGAGAGGTTCTTCCGTTTCTGCCGTGAAGGGCTGCCAGATTTAGGGGTGAGAGCGTGCGTACGCACGCTCTCACCCCTAAATCTGGGTATCTGTCACGGAAAATCCTGGAGAGCCATACGAGAGTTGCCTGCAGAGAAACGAAGACTGGCAGTCGCGGGACCGCCAGTCTTTTCATTTGTGGTGAAGCCAACCGCCCTGTAGTTCTCAAAGCCTAGGGAGAGGATGGGGAGATGAACCACTGGAGCAGACCGAGAATCGTCGCGGGAGTTGGTTCCGCAGTAGGCGGCTGCGTTGGAGGAGGTACATCTGTGGGAGGAGGATCCGTCGGCTGTTGCGTAGGCTCCTGGGTGGGCGGTGGATCGGTCGGAGGCACATTGGTTGCCGTCGGTGGTGGATCCGTCGGCGGGACATCTGTCGCTGTAGGCGGAGGATTCGTCGCGGTTGGCTGAGGTGTATTCGT
>DAITPI010000094.1:0-2950 GCA_036833655.1 Anaerolineales bacterium
GGGAGAGCAGCAGCAAAACGCGGGTGATGACTGCCAGCATGATGCCAGTCGTGCGTGCCCTCTTCTGCTGGTCCTGCGGAAGCTTGCTCGCCAGAATGGAAATAAAGATCACATTGTCCACACCCAGCACCAGTTCAAGCACCACCAGTGTGAGGAATGCAATCCAGGTTTCCGGTTGAGTAATCCATTCCATGAATCCTTCTCCTTGAATTAGTAGTTTCCCGAGTATAACCGAACTCGAAGCTCTTTCACACGATGCTATAATTCACGGACTGTATGAACATGCAACCCTTCCAACTGACCACTTTATCGCAATCCTCCCTGCAAGACTATATGGATTGCGCGCAGCGATTCAAGCTCCGCTATCTGGATCGTCTGTCGTACCCTGCCGTGGAGACGGAGCCCGCCCTCGAGAATGAGAAGCACCAGCAGGAGGGCGAATACTTTCACCGGCTGATCCAGCAGCACCTGATCGGAATCCCGGCAGAGCAAATTGCCAGGTTTGCGAATACACCCAACCTCCAGCGCTGGTGGGAGAATTTCCAGACTGCCAGAGACCTGACGGGTCTGCGCGAGATACTCCAGACAAGGAGGGAAAAGCCGGGAGACCTGTCAGCCCTTTACCCGGAGGCGAACCTGTCCGCGCCCCTGGGGCAGTATCGCCTGCTCGCCAAATACGATCTGATTGCCCTGCAGGATGACAAAGTCACCATCTACGACTGGAAGACCTACCGCAAGCGGCCGCGCAACGAATGGCTGTCCGGTCGCATGCAGACCCGCGTATACCGGGCTTTGTTGGTCCGCGCCGGAGCACACTTAAATCATGGCAAACCCTTCGAGCCAGAGCAGATCGAGATGGTTTACTGGTTCGCCGATTTCCCCGAGGATCCCGCTCGACTGACGTATACGTCGCTCCAGTTCCATCGTGACTGGGATCACCTGGTAAAACTGGTGGGGGAGATTGCCTCGGCATCCGCTTTCCCGCTTACCGATGACCGTGAGAAATGCCTGTTCTGCACCTACCGATCGTACTGCGAACGGGGCATCCAGGCCGGGGATATGGAACAGGCCGAGGCAGAAATGGAAGCGGAGGAACTGTTCGACGTCAACTTCGAACAGATTGGCGAGATCGCGTTCTAAAATGTGTGTCAATTCAGATAAATCCCCAGGTGATTCCCCACGGGCCGTTCCCGACCGGGGATGTAATTATCGATCGGGGAGTTCAGGATTTTTGGCGTCCCATCCTCCCCGTTCATCACCAGCGTAGAAGAACCCCCGCCGTCCAGGCTCATTGCTGCAAACGCGCCCTGGTCGATGAGCAGCTCTGCCAGCTCAGTGAACGTGGCTCCCTCACTGTAAAACGGCTGGCGACCGTCGACTACCGCGATATAAAGATAGCGCCCATTCCGATTGATCCCCAGAGCCGTGCGGGGCTCAAGCTCCTCGTCCGGCAAGCCGGCAACGACCTCTCCCTTTTGGACAATCATGCGATCGCCCGAGATAGCGTTATGGACCCTGTTCGGTTGGTTAAAAGATAGCTGGTTCCTGCTGCTGATGTAGAGGGTCGGCTCGATTCCCACCTCATCGATCTCCCCGATCCAGTAGACCTCTCCTCTGGAGGCGCTGAACCCGGCAGGCGCTACAGGATCCCCGACGTGCGGATAATAGTCCGCAACGCTGTTCGACCACCACGGCGAAAACTTGTCGCCATTCACTGCAAGCTGCAAGCCAAACTCCTCTAGGAATTGAGACGTCGTACGCGCTCGCAGTGGCTGTTCTCCCTCCGCATCCGGCGGCGTGACGAGAAACTGGATGCCTCGCGCCTTGGTGTCAATTGCCAGCACGTGGGCGATCAACGGGCGTGGGATGACCTGCACGATACGCCGATAGGTCACGCCGTCGTGCAGTTTTTGCTTCAGCGGCATGGGCGCCGGTCTGCCACGATCGTACAGCACGAAGCCGCCGATGCACAGGGCAACGATCAGCAGGGACAGGAAAACGATTCGAACCCGCCCCGATCTCATACTCTCATGATAAACAGAACCGGGCGGACCGCACGAGTGCGGCGTCCGCCCGATGTTCATTCGACCTAGTCTCACGTCACAGATGTGAACTACAACACCAATTCCTGTTCCGCTTTGCGCATGGTCTTGAAGGATTCGATAGCGACCTCCAGCATAGACCGGTCTGGCTCACGGGTGGTCAGGCCTTGCAATGCCAGGTTGGGCTTGATGAGCATGCGCACCAGCGGCGAATCCAGGTGATTTGCCGTCCAGCGGATGTATTCGACGGAGATGCCCGCCAGGACCGGGATCAGCAGCACGCGGCTCGCCAGCCTCCAGAACATCGAGAGCGGTCCCAGGGCGGTAAAGACCAGGATCGAGATCAGCACCAGCGTCAGCATGAATGCCGTGCCGCAGCGTGGGTGCTCGAGGGAAAACTTCGCGACTGAATCGGGGGTCAGCTCTGCCCCGGCTTCGAAGGCGTTGATCGTCTTGTGCTCGGCGCCGTGATAGCCGAAGAGGCGCCTGACGTCGGGCATGAATCCAATCGCCCAGATGTAGCCGATCAAGAGGAGGAGGCGCACGACTCCTTCCAGCAGGTTCGCCATCCAGGCGTTCCAGCCGAGATAGCGCTCTGCCAGCCCGCCCAGGGCCGCCGGCAGCAGGAAGAAGAGTCCGATCCCGAGGGCTAGCGACACCCCCAGGGTCAGATACAGTGCCGGACCCTCGAGCTTTTCCTCCTCGCCGGTCTGCGTGTTCGCCGAAAGCGTGAGGGCGCGAATGCCCAGCCCCAGTGCATCCCACAACAGGATCACGCCACGCAGGAAGGGAATCTTCGTGATCTTCGAGCGATAGACCCCCGCCAGCCCCTCTTTGTGGACCACGATGTTTCCGTCGGGGGCGCGCATGGCAATGGCAAACGCCTTTTGCCCGCGCATCATGACGCC
>DAITPI010000094.1:3050-5912 GCA_036833655.1 Anaerolineales bacterium
TTCCATCGCCTCGTGCATTGCCCTGACGCCCGGATTGTCGAGATCCACGATCGCGAAAGGACTGCCGCTCAGCTTTTTGACCTCCCAGTGGATCGACTCGGGCGCGTTCTCCTGCATGAAACGCACCATTTGCTTCTCCACCTCGGTCGCAGTCTGATCCGGGACGAGCCGGCAGGAGATCTTCGCCATCGCTTTCGCCGGGAGGACGGTCTTCGAGCCCGGACCGGTCCAGCCGGAGAGCAGGCCGTTCACTTCGAGCGTGGGCCGCGCCCCGGTCCGCTCGGCAGGGGTATAGCCCTGCTCACCCCACAGAGCTGGGACGCCCGTCTCAGCAAGATAGTGGGCTTCGTCGTTGGGCAGCCGGGCAAAATCGAGGCGCTCCTGCTCGGTGATGGGGCGCACGCTGTCGTAAAAACCGGGCAGCGTGATACGTCCCTGGTCGTCGTGCATCTTGGCAACCAGTTCCACCAGTGCCTGCGCCGGGTTGTGCACCGCGCCGCCATACAATCCCGAGTGCAGGTCCGCCTTTGGACCCCAGACGTTGATCTCAAAATATGCCAGTCCGCGCAGACCATACGTGATGGTAGGCTGGTCAATGCCCATCATTCCCGCATCCGGGTTGAGGGAGACATCCGCTTTGAACCGCTCGGCGTGCGTGCGCAGGAACGGCTCCAGATGTCGTGAGCCGATCTCTTCCTCCCCTTCGAGCAGGAACTTCAAGTTGACCGGCATGCCATTCGGCGCACCGCTCTTCATCAGGGACTCAATGGCATGCAGCGACGCCAGCACCTGCCCTTTCATATCGGAGGCACCACGCCCGAACAAGAGATCACCCCTTACCTGGGGTTCAAAGGGGTGCGACTCCCACAGGTCCAGGGGATCGACAGGCTGGACATCGTAGTGTCCGTAGACAAGGACTGTGGGAGCACCTGGGTTCTTGAGGTAATCGCCATAAACGACAGGATGTCCCTCCGTTGGCATGATCTCCACGTTCTCGATGTCGAGCTGCTCCAGATGATGTGCCATCCATTGCGCGGCGCGCAGGACGTCCTGCTTGTATTCATCGTCCGTGGAGATAGACGGAATTTTCAGCACTTCGATCAGCTCATCCAGAAATTTCTCACGGTTCTGTTTTGCGTAATCGAGTGCTTTCTGAAGCTCAGTCATGATTCCTCTTCCGGCGCTCGAGAGCGCCATGTTGGTATGTGCTTACGGGGCTGTCGTAGGGGTGGAGGCGCCCGTCTGCTCGAGGGCGCGGCGGGTGAGCAGGTACCACTTGGAGAATGTTGCCAGCCGGTCGCTCGGATCGTACAATGACGCGACCTGGACGCCCTGGACCTGCGAATCGACGCCGTAGGAGTACACGGGGGCAAACAAGGGCAGAGCCGGCAACTCTTTGGCAAAGACCACCTGGAAGTTGCGGTAGAGCCGCGTGCGCAGGGTATAGTCGGTGGTGACGCGCGCCTGTTCGAGGTACTCGCTCGCAGCGCGATCATCCCACTGGGAGTAATTCTGCCCGCCGGTCGCTTCGGCCTGATGCCAGAACGGATAGGGATCGGGGTCAGGGGTACGCGCCAGATTCAAGTCTACCAGGGCAGCCTGATAACTGCGCGGGACCAGGTAGTCTGTGGCAAGCTGATCGTACGCCACCGCCTGCAGCGTCACATCCACGCCAATCTCCGCCCACTGCTCCTGGATCATCTCGGCCATCTGCTTGTGCACGGCATCGTCGGGGTGCACCATCGTAAAGGAAAGCGCAGTCCCTTCCTTGGCGCGCACGTCGCCACCCGCGGCCGGAATGACGTAGCCCTCCCCTTTCAGCATGCTGATCGATTCATCGGGGTTGAATTCGAAGTGCTCGATGCCATCGTAATACGCCCACGAGCCCGGCAGGATGGGCCCATCGGTCAGGACCGCCTGGCCCTTCAGCAGGGTGTTCACAATATAGGGACGGTTGGTCGCCAGCATGAGGGCCCGCCGCACCTTGGCATTCTGCAGAAAAGCGACCTCAGGATTCTTCAGATTCAGCAATACAAAAGTCATCTGAGGCAGGCGACTGGTGTAAACCGAGAGATTCGGTTCCTCGAGAGCCGCATTCAAGACGTCAGCCGTGATCTCGCTCACCGAAAGCACGTCGCCCTGCCGGTATGCCTCCAGGGCTTCTGCCGAGGTCGGATAATAACGGAACACAACCTGCTCGATGAACGGCGGGGGACCATAGTAGGATCCGGAGACGGTTAGCACCACGCCGGTGATTTGACCCGACTCGACAATCAGGTGATCGAACTTATAGGGTCCCGTGCCGACCGGGTTGATGTTGAAATCCGCTGCCTGCATCTGGTCCGCCGTGACCGACTCGAGCAAGTGCTTGGGCAGAATGCCAAAGGTAAGATAGTCGATGAAGGGGACGTACGGCTCGGGCAGCGTGAACTTGAGATTCTTATCGTTCAAACGGGTGACTTCGATCTTGTCCCACAGATCCTTGATATCCTGCGGGTACAACGAACCGCCGCTTTTCATCCTGTCGACGGTGAAGATGACATCGTCACTCGTGACCGGCGTGCCATCGTGCCAGACCGCATCGGGCCGAATGGTGAAGTTATAGATCGTGCCGTCGTCGGAGACACCCCAACCTTCGGCGATGTCGGCCTGAGGCAGGCCGTATTCATCAAAGCGAATGAGCCCCCTGAACAGCAGGCGATTGACCGCCCGGTCTGCGGCATTGTTCCAGTCCAGAAGCGGATTCAGCCGTCCCAGCGAGCCCACCAGCCCTTCGGTGTAGATGCCTCCCTGCTCCGGCTGCGGCAGGAAGGGACCACTCGTCGCCGGCGACTGCTGGCTGAACAGCAAGACAGCCACAAT
>DAITPI010000094.1:6012-11618 GCA_036833655.1 Anaerolineales bacterium
CCTTTGCTTTGTAGGATGACGCTGAGGATAAGCAGGACGGAGATTATAATCAGCGCAATATTTAGATAGGTAACCATGTACGATGTGCCTCCTTGTATTAAGCGGAAACATTATACCTGCTAGGGAGAAGAACCGTCAACTTGACATCTGATCCTGCCAGCAACGTCATTTTAAGTGAACCGATTCCTATGCCTTGCGAGGGTTCTTTGCAGATTGCCTGCTGTTCTTATAGAATCCCTTGCAAGGCTCACTTTTAAGGAACTTTTTGAGGCTGCATGCACGAAATCGTCGTGAATCTGCATATGCACACCGTCTATTCGGATGGCACAGGCACCCACAAGGACATTGCCGATGCCGCGATCCGCGCCGGGCTGGACGCGGTCATCGTAACCGATCATAACGTGCTGGTGCAGGGCCTGGAGGGCTACTACCGTATCAGCCGCAACCCCTCGACCCCGCTCCGCAAAAGCCGGGTTCTGCTCCTGGTTGGACAGGAGGTCCATGACCAGGATCGGGATCCACAGAAGAACCATCTGCTGGTCTTCAACGCCAACCGGGACGTTTCCACCCTGGCAGACGACCCCCAGACGCTCATCAACGGCGTCAACGAGGCCGGCGGGCTCTCTTTCATTGCCCACCCGCGCGACCCGGAGGCGCCCGCCTTCAAGGAGACGGATATCTCCTGGGAAGCCTGGGACGTCCATGGCTACACAGGCATCGAGCTGTGGAACGGATTGAGCGAGCTCAAGACGCTCGTCCCCACCCGGCTGCACGGCGCGTTCTACGCCTTTTTCCCGCAGTTCATCGGCCACCATCCCATCCTGGAGGTGATCCAGCGCTGGGACGATATGCTGGCGGAGGGAGGACGAGTTGTGGCAATCGGGGGCTCGGATGCGCATGCTTTGAACATGCGCATGGGACCGCTTCAGCGCGTCATCTTTCCCTACACGTTTCATTTCCGCACCGTGAACACCCATGTTCTCATCCCCGAGCCTCTCACCGGCGATGTGCCGGCCGACAAGCGGATGATCTACGAGGCGCTGGCGGCCGGGCACTGCTTCGTCGGTTATGACCTGCCCGCTTCGACGCGGGGATTTACCTTCAAAGGCCGCGGGCTGGAGAGCTCAGTCGTCATGGGCGATGAGATCTCTGCCAGGCGGGGTGTGACCCTGCAGTCACATCTACCCCAGCCTGCAGAGATCCGCCTGATCAAAGACGGGAAGACCATTAATATCTGGAAGGACTCACAAGCCTGCGCCTACACCGCCATCGAGCCAGGCGCCTACCGCGTCGAAGCCTGGCGGACCTATCTCGGAGTCAAACGCGGCTGGATTTTCAGCAATCCGATCTATGTTCGATGATACGTGCAACCGCTGGTCGAGTAGCCCGTGACTTTCAGGCGTATCGAGACCAGGCTCAATACAGAGGACTGGTAAGCCACCAGCATTAAGTCGATAGCATTCATGTCCTCGTTCCCCTTCAAGCGCGTGATCGTCGTCGGCGTGACCAGCTCAGGAAAATCCACGCTGGCAGAACGACTCGCAAGACGCTTCGACTTCAGCTACATCGAGCTTGATGCACTCTACTGGGAGCCGAACTGGCGCGCCGCGCCGCTCGAGGTGTTCCGCTCCCGCGTCCAGGAGGCGATACGCGCCGATAGGTGGATCGTCGCCGGGAATTATCACACCGTGCGTGATCTGATCTGGCCCCAGGCTGAAGCCGTGATCTGGCTGGATTACTCGTTGACGACGGTGCTGTGGCAACTGACCCGGCGCAGCCTGCAGCGTTGGTGGACCCGGGAGTTGTTGTGGGGCACAAATCGCGAGCCGCTCTGGACTCATTTCAAGCTCTGGTCTAAAGACTCCCTGTACAACTGGTTGTTTCGGACCTACTGGCGCAGGAAGAGCGAATACCCGATGCTGCTATCCCAGCCGGAACACAGGCACCTGCAATTGATCCGGTTCAAGCATCCGGGAGAGACAGAGGCATGGTTGGAAAATCTGGGGAAGTTGCCTGATGGGGTTGAAAGCTGAGGCAAAGTGAATGTTCCTTTTGAGTGGAAGGACGACCAGACGGCGAGCACTTTTCATTCCATTCCGTTCCTGGAGGAGCAGCTCCGGCGACCGCTGGAGCGATTTGTGTCTGTGTATGCAGGCAAGAACTGGATGGTGCGACAATTCCAGGATCTGAATGACTTGTCCTCCCATCCGTCTGCTATCCTTTCAGATGGTTCGTTCTCCGTGTTTGTGAAGTTGAGTCGCGCGGCGAATGGATTGGAGCAATTCGATACCGAATTGGCGGGATTACGCCTGCTCGCTGCGCTCTCCGGGGTGCTGACCCCGGTTCCCATCGGAAATCTCCCGGTCGAGGGCGGGGTGATCATGGTGCTGGAAGGGGTACAGGCTATGGAACGGACGTCCCCGCAGTGGCGTCAGATTGGCCAGGCGCTGGCACAGATCCACCGTATACGGGGCACCCAATTCGGTCTGGAATCGAACTGCTATTTCGGACCTCTTTACCAGGATAACCGCCCCATGAACGACTGGCCCACATTTTACGCGGAGCGCCGACTCTGGCCCCGCTTCATGGGGGCGATCAACTCCGGGCACATGCCAACAGACATGATTCGAAAAATCGAGAATTTGATTTCACGCATCCCGGAGCTGTGCGGACCGGAAGTGCCGCCGACTCTCCTGCACGGGGACGCGCAGCAGAACAACTTCATCAGCACGGAGCGAGGCGCCGTCGTGATCGATCCGGCGGTCTACTACGGGCACCCGGAAATGGATCTGGCATTTGTCGATTACTTTCAGGCAGTACCTGAAGATATCTTTCTTGGATATCGCGAGACGATGCCCATCGATCCTGGGTTTGGTGAACGGCGTAATCTCTGGCGCGTATATGGATATCTCGCCGCGGTGGAAGTGGAAGGTGCTGCCTATTTGAGGCAGCTTGAAGAGGCGGTCCAAAAATATCTTTAGCCCACCCTGGCTCAATATTTCCGCAGTCCTATCACCAGCCGCGTCAGCCCAAGGGCGGCAAGCAGGACCAACCCGACAGCGACCTCGAAAGCCAGTCGCTGGAAATGGAGGAAGACGCTGAGCAGCGCCAGTCCCATTCCAAGCGCGGCGACGATGCCTACCCGCTCGAGGTGCCGGCGCTCGATCGCGGAGACATCGTCCATGGGCGAGGCATAGCTGAGGCGCCGCGCGAAGTCGGAGAGGTCCCAGCCGAGCAAGCCACCGACCGCGCCCAGCAGCATCCAGACGACGGGAAACCCCTGCCACACGCCATAGGCCGCCGCGACGATAATGATCAAGAGAGCAATCGAGGAAAACCAGTATAGCTGGCGATAATGGGCGACAAGCCAGAGCACGGCCAGCAGCAGAAGCCAGCGCGAGGCAACGGGCTCTCCTCCCTGTGCATACCCCATCGCAAGCGAGAGTGTTCCCAACAAGATGCTCAATAACAGGGCGACGATCGTCATAGGTTTCACGGATCCGGTGGTCGAGTAGCCTGTCGGTTTCAGGCACACCGAGACCAACAAGTTATACTCGATGATCTCGATACGGGCTGAGAAGAACACTCCGCCCTACTCGATCATCGATATTTTATCTCCCGATGGCTCGCAGCCAGATCGGGACACGACCCAACCGGCGTTTGACCAGAACGTCGAACGGTTCCCTTACATCCCAGTCCAACACATGGATGCTGGCGCGTTGCAGGCGCTGCAGCAGGATTAGCCGCTCCATCTGGACAATGCGGCCCGCCAGCTCCACATTCCGGTTCGAGGCGGGCAGATACGCCAGCTCAAACTTGACCGGGTTCGGGCTGACCACCAGCACATCATAGCCCTGGGCGCGCAGCTGGATCAACGGCTTGACATCATCCTCCATCAGCGGCGAGACAAACACGAGCTGTGACTCGGGAGGGAACAGGCGCGTCGGGATGTGCATGAGATCCGAAAAGACCTGGCTCTCACCGGTCCTGGCATTGGCAAGCGCATGCAGGATGCGCTCCCGCTGGATCTTGCCATAGCCGGGAATGGTCCAACCCAGGTACGAAGCATACAGCAACAGTCCCACACGATTCCCTTGATTCAAAAGTGCATCGGCGATGGAAGCTGCTGCTTGCACCGAATACTCAAACAGCGAATGCGAACGGGCGAGCTCATTGGTGCGCATGCGGCCGTCCAGCACGATGCCCACATCTGCCACGCGCTCCTGCTGGTATTCGTTCGCATACAAGGTGTCTGTGTAGCGCGAGCTGGCGCGCCAGTTGATGGAGTGCGGCGGGTCGCCCGGCTGGTACTCGCGCACCCCGAAGAACTCGGTCCCGGTGCCGCCTGCGCGGGCAGGGATCATCCCGGCGTAGACGCGGGTGCGGCGCGGGCGGATGGCGATGTTACGCACGCGCGTCACCGGCGGCAGGACGAACAGCCGTCCCCTGGCTGGTATGCGAACCCTGCCGGGACTGACCCCCAGGTGATCGGACAGCCGAGCCTCCAGCCCCTCGAATACATAGCCCCCGCGCGGTCCAGAAACGGTATATCCAAACGTGAAGGACTCGCCTTTTGCAAGCCTCAACAGGTGGCGGTTCGTCTCACCTGGCGAGGACTCCGGGGAGCGGACCGTGAGCCCGGCCGGCAGGAGGTCTTCGAGCAGCACCTCTTCGATGCCCGGACCACGGTTTGTCACCGTCACCGTTACAAGAACTTCGGAGTCTGGCGAGGTCCGTTCCGTGCTGAGCTGGCGCGTGGCTTCGAGCTGCACTCGCTCGGGTCCCTGCAGATATCCAACAAGGAGATATGCCACAAGCGGCAGAGCCAACGCCAGGAACTGGCCCTGCACGGTCGCTACGCCGATGAGCAGGAGCCCGTATGTAAGGAGGCTCAGGAGAAGGGAACGAGACATCGAGAAACAGGGGTGAGGGGCAGGGGTGAAGGGGGCTACTTCACCACGGGCACGGGGACTTTCTCCAGCGTGTCGCGGATGACGTCGTCGGTCACCTGGCGCGACATCCAGTATTCGGGCTGAAGGATGACGCGGTGCCCGAGCACAGCGATGGCATACCGTTTGATATCGTCCGGGGTGATGAAGTCCCGGTTCTCGATGGCAGCGTTGGCGCGGGCGATTTTGAGAAACGCCAGCGACCCGCGCGGGCTCGAGCCGACCGAAACGCGGCGATCTGTGCGCGTAGCATGTACCAACGCCGCGATATAGCTCTCCAGGTCGGCGTTGACATGGACGGTCTCCACGCAGTCTCGCATCTCGAGCACCTGGCTTGCGGTACTGATGTCACGCAACATCACCTCGTCCTGTCTGCGTTCGCGGCGACGGCGCAGGATCAGTTTTTCCTCCTCCATGCTTGGGTAGCCCACCGTAAGCTTAAGCATGAAGCGGTCGAGCTGCGCTTCGGGCAGAGGGAAGGTGCCTTCGTATTCAATCGGGTTCTGGGTGGCAAGCACCAGGAAAGGCACCGGCAGCGGCAGGGTCTCGCCTTCAATAGTCACCTGGCCCTCCTGCATGGCTTCCAGAAGGGCAGACTGGGTCTTCGGCGAAGCACGGTTGATCTCGTCTGCCAGGACAATGTTCGCGAAGATGGGT
>DAITPI010000095.1:0-11580 GCA_036833655.1 Anaerolineales bacterium
TGGGAAACCGTCTTTGACAAGGTCGGCGAGGTCTCGTTTATGGCGCGTCGCGTGATCGAGGCAGGGAAGTGGGAGTTGCTGGGCGAGTTGATGACTGAAAACCATGCCCTGTTGCAGACGATGACGGTCTCCTCGCCGGAGCTCGATCGGCTTGTTGGAGCGGCGCGCGAGGCCGGGGCGCTCGGCGCAAAGATGAGCGGCGGCGGGCGGGGCGGCAACATGATCGCACTGGTCAGGCCAGGAACGGCAACGGACATATCGTCGGCCTTGCGGGCTGCTGGTGCAAAGAATACGATTGTTACGCAGGTCGCATGAAATGGCTTACGCCCGTATTGCCCTACCTGGCAGTGATCGCGGGGATGTTCTGGTTCCGGAACGCCTGGGTCGGGTTGCTGGGGTTTCACCTGGGAATCCTGGTTTCCGTGCTCCTTGCCCGGTCCCATGTTCCCGTTGGAGTGCTCTTCCAGGGCAGTGACCTCCGCTGGTCGATCCTGAGCATCCTGGTCTGTGGCAGCAGCGGTCTTTCCCTCTATTTTTCCTGGTCCTCGGTGGGGGTAGTCAGCGATCTGCCTTCCCGTCTGGAGGCATTTGGGCTGAACCGTGCTTCGTGGCCCGCGTTCATCGCCTATTTCGCTCTCGTCAACCCGCTGATGGAGGAGTATTTCTGGCGCGGCTATCTGGGGAGCCCGACCCGAGGCCTACACGCGTCCGATTTTCTCTATGCTGGCTTTCACGCATTCATTCTCATCGACCACACAAAAGCCGCTTCGATCTTCTATAGTCTGATGATCCTGATCCTGGCGGGCTGGTTCTGGCGCCAGCTTGCCCGCCTGGACCACGGATTGCTTGCCCCGGTGCTGGGTCATATGGCAGCCGACCTGATGATCCTGCTGGTGATCTACCGGATGTCGCTATTTTAGCTAGAGGCTCACCAATTTGGGACCGATCAGCCTGCGATGGGTCACGCGCATGCAGGCATCCATCACGACCTGCAAGCCGGCTTCACGCGCCTTTTGGGCGGCCTCTTCGTTGACGATCCCCTCCTGCATCCAGACCACCTTCGCCCCGGCCTTGATCGCCGCCTCCACCACCGGAGGGACATCCTCCGAGCGGCGGAAGACCTGCACCACGTCGATCTTTTCCGGGATCGATTCCAGGTTCGGATAGGCCTTCTCGCCCAGGATCTCGTCTGCGGTCGGGTTGACCGGGAAAATGCGATAGCCCTGTTCCTTCAAATAAGACACAATCCAATAACTTTCCTTGTCCTGATTGGACGACAAACCCACGCTCGCAACGGTCTTTGCCGATAAAAGAATATCCTTCATCATCTGATCGTCATTCATATTTTCTCTCCTCTGGTTAAGTTTGCGATTTCTCTTTCCAACGCGACATTCAGGTCGCCTGTCCATAACGACATGAATGTCGCTCTACATGAACCTGTTACTTCAGGATGACTGATTGATCTGCCTGGGCAGGATCACTTTAAACCTGGTTTCGCCAGGTCTGGATTCCACCAGCAACTGTCCGTGGTGTCGATTTACGATAATGTCGTGCGAGATATGTAATCCCAGTCCTGTTCCTTGCCCGGGCGGCTTGGTGGTAAAGAACGGTTCGAAAATGCGCGATTGGATATCCCCCGGGATGCCGGGACCGTTGTCGCTGATCTCCACGACCACGCGCTGATCCTCCTGATATGTCTTTATTCGGATCTCACCCTTACCGTCCAGTGCATCGATCGCGTTATCGATGATATTCGTCCAGACCTGATTCAGTTCGCTGGCATACGCTTCAATGCGCGGCAGGTCTGCCGCATATTCGCGCTTCACCAGGATGCCTTTCTTGAGTTTATGTTGCATGATGAGAAGTGTGTTTTCCAGTCCCTCATGGACGTTCACTTCGAGCAGTGGCGCCTGGTCGAGGTAGGTATAGGACTTCACAGCACGGACGATCTGTGAGATCCGGTCCGTGGTCTGGAGCACCTCACCGAGCAGCCCCATCATCACGCAACAGATGCCCAGCCATTGAACGGACAGCTCGAACAAGGATGGCGAGAGGCTATTCTTGAGCTCGTCGAGCGACTCGATATCCCATCCAAACGTCACCATGGCGGGCGCCAGCTCCCAGCCAGACTCAAAGCCATTCGCCTCGAGCCAGGTCTGAAGCTGGTCCACCAGATCGATCTTCTCGAGTGCATCGAGCTTGAGGGGCGATCCGAAGCGCCCGGTCGCTTCCTCGATGAAGCCGTGGAGCCAGTTCGTCTGGCCTTGCTCGAACGCCGCGTTCTCGATTTGATGGGTGAGCTGGAGCCACCGGGACTGGCTGTCGCGCAACTGCGCGGCGCTTCTTTGGGCTGCCGCCGCGGGATTGTTCAGCTCGTGCGCCAATCCGGCGCTCATCGTGCCCAGTGCCGCCATCTTTTCCTGCTGGTGTAATAAGGATTCGTTCTGGGTCAGGCGCGCCATAACCCAGTGCAGGACCGCCATCGCCGCCGTCGTGCTGGAAAGCAGTAATTTCTCGAACGCTTCCGGCGGGATACGCAGGGTCTCGCCATCGGTTTTGGCAATAATGGTGGCGTTGCGCGGGGTGCGGGAGAGCAAAGCCATCTCCCCGACCACGTCGCCCGGATTCCGCACGTCGATCTTGATCAGCGACTGCCCGGACTGCTTCTGGACCTCAAAGTGTCCCTTCATCAGCACATAGGCCGAGTCGCCGGTTTCTCCCTGCCGGATGAGGACATCACCCGCGCGCAGGGACACCGGCTCTGCCATCGCCATGAGCTGCTTGAGCTCGGCATCGGACAAGCCCTGGAAGAGGGGAGATTTGCGTAGATCCTGGATGTTCATTGTATGGACTTCCCGTCATTACGAGCCCGAGCGACAACGAGTGGCGAAGCAATCTCACACTTCGTCTGCGGGTCTCGAGAGACGTTCGACCTTCCGCTTAGCGCGAAGATTCTTGACCAACGGATGATCATAAAGCCTTCAAATATTCCTTCATGAACGCAAAGGCGATCGCGCCTTCGCCAACCGCGGAGGCAACGCGGTGACTGGTCCCGAAGCGCACATCGCCCGCCGCGAAAATGCCCGGGACGCTGGTCTCCAGTAGAAACGGGTCCCGCTCCAGGGTCCAGCCGGGTGGAGGCTTTTTATCCACGATCAGATCCGCGCCGGTGTAGATATAAGCCTTATCGCTGCGCTTCACCAGGTCGGCGACCAGCTGGCTCTGCGGCCGGACGCCGATGAACACAAACATTGCCGAGGCATCGAACATCTGCATTTCCTTGGTGGCTGTATTCCTGACGACGATCTGTTCGAGCGTATTCTTCCCCCGCACCTCGACCAGGTCCGTGTTGCACATCAGCTCGATCTTCGGGTTCTGCTCCAGCGCGTCCACAAGATACTTCGACGCCGTAGGCTGCGGACCGCGGATCAACACCCGCACCTTGCGTGCAAACTGGCTCAGATAGATGGCCCCTTGCGCTGCCGAATTGGCGCCGCCCGCCACGAAGACGTCCTGGTCTTTGTAGTACATGGCTTCCGTGTAAGCAGCGCCATAATAGATGCCCGCGCCGGTCAGCTCCGCGGCCCCGGGCATCTTGAGCATGTGGAAGGAGGCGCCGGTGGCGATCAACAACGCGTGGCAGGAGACCTCTGCGCCGTCCGCCAGCTGGACGATACGGTACATGTCCTTGATGAAGACGCGCTTTGCCTCCTGCGCGGAAAGGATTTCCACGCCGAACCGCTTTGCCTGTGAGACGGCGCGGCGAGTGAGATCGTCGCCTGAGATACCGGTCGGGAAGCCGAGATAGTTTTCGATCTTCGGACTGCTGCCGGCTTGCCCGCCGGGCGCGGCTTTTTCGATCACCAGACAGCGATAGCCCTCCGACCCGGCATAGACGGCGGACGCCAGTCCCGCGGGCCCGCTCCCGACGATGACAATGTCATAGAAGGGGAGCGCGGCACGGGTCTGCAGCCCGACCCTTTCCGCAAGCTCCTTGAGGTCCGGCTGGAGCAGTGTCTTCCCTTCGGGAAAAAACACGACCGGCAACTTCGTCTCCCCGGAGGAGATGGTCTCTACAAGATGGCGTGCATTCGAATCCTTCTCGATATCCAGCCATTGATACGGGATCTGGTGCCGCGTCAGGAAATCCTTCACCTGGTGACTCGGCAGCGACCAGAGGGTCCCGGCCACACGGATCCCCTCGTAGGGCAGGCGGACGTGGACCTTCCAATCTTCCAGCAGCTCATCCAGGACGGGGTACAGACGTTCCTCCGGCGGATGCCAGGGCTTCATCAGGTAATAGTCCAGCCCCACTTCATTGATCGAATCGATGGCGGCTTGCGTATCTGCATAGGCCGTGAGCAGAACCCGCTTTGCCTGCGGATAGGCCCGGATAGCTTTTTCGAGGAATTCCACCCCGTTTATTTCCGGCATGCGTTGGTCAACCAGGAACAGCGCCACGGCTTCATTGCGTTCCTGTAGCTTCGTCAAATAATCCAGCGCCGCCTTGCCTGAGTCGATCGGCAGAACGCGATAATTCTGTCCGTAACGGGCGCGTAGATCCCGGGCGACTGTGTTCAAAACAGAGGCATCGTCGTCAATGGTGAAGATGACGGGTTTAGGCATCGCTATTCTTCGATTTCCACAACAGGAGGGCTTGGAGGCTGGGCGACCGCTTGCGCCTCCGCGAGATTCAGCGTCTTCTGTGCAGGCAGATCTGCGTTCCTGCCGAACCAGAACGAAGCAACAGGATTATACCGAATGAATAATTCGTAGATCAGGATCGAGCCGGCCACGCCCATGATAAATCCGATCAAAATGGAGAGCGTCAGGTTATTCGTCAGCGCCATGACCTTGCCGCCCCAGAACGCCTGGACCGGCAGGTGGAAGATCAGGATGATCAGCGAGAGGTTCCCCAGATATTTCAGGACAGTTGCCAGCCCATGCGTCCGCAGCTCGATCTGGCGAGCAAGCGCGAGGACAAACAGGATGCCCAGGAGAGCCTCCGCAGTGTTCACGAGCAGCGACTCGTAGACCCGCACGGCAATATCCACCCGGTGGGGGAAGACGTAGTTCAAAACGACCAGTGCCAGCCCCGCGCCGATCAGCAGCAGGGGATTGTCAAAGCTTGTTGCTGAAGTAAGCTGCCTGACTTCCTTGCCGAGGAGAAAGAAAAAGCCGCTCAGTAGCACTACGTCCAGGCTGAACGGCAGCCCGTAAACTTCGTAGTCGCTGCCGAAGAGGGCAATGGAGAATGGGTAGAACGTGTGCAGGAACAAGAACGAAACCACAAGCGTGGCCAGGAGCATCCCCCATGTCACCCAGCAATTGCGTAATCGGTTTGCTATGGAAATGAAAGCAAAGGCGTACAGGCTGACCACAAACAGATGCGGCAGGAACCACAACTGTCCCCAGTCAATGTAATTGATGCTCCCATAAAGGGATTTGAGAATCCGCACGAGAGCAGTCTCGAAGCCCATTTTCTCAAAAGAGACCGATGCAAAATAGATCAGGAAGATCGTAAACAGATAAGGCTTCAGGACTCCGTGAAATCGTTTCCTGAGAAAATCCGGGAACGGGAGCGATGTATTAAGAAAATATCCCGAGAGGAAAAAGAACAACGGGATATGGAAAGAATAAATCAGTCGATGGAGGAACGGTGAAAGCGCTCCCAGATCGTTATGCCCCAGCACCACCAGCAAAATGCCGATGCCTCTTGCGATATCCAGGTAGGCGATCCTCTTGGGCATAAAGACGGTTCCTCAACCCGATTGTACGCTAGAAACGCGCGGGTTGAGGCAGTACGATCGCAAGGAGCTCCAGCCGCGGGGATTAGAACCAGTCTCGTTTATAGAAAATAAAGGTCGCTATTGCCGTGAGCCCCAGGGAAATGCCAAACACCGTTAGAAATGCCAGCGGATGCTCCTCCCCGGGCAGACTCACGTTCATGCCGTAAAAAGCCGCCACCACCGCCGGCACATTGATGATGATCGTGATGGCAGCCAGCGCTTTCATGACGGTGTTCAAGTTATTGGAAATAATAGAGGCGAAGGCATCCATCATGCTCGAGAGGATCTCGGTATTGATGTTGGTCATCTGGATGGCTTGCTGGTTCTCGGTCAGCACATCCTCGAGCAGGTCCTGGTCCTCTTCATAATAGTTGAAGATCTGCGTGCGCTGGACGCGCTCCATCATCACCTCGTTGGAGCGCAGGGCAGTCGCAAAATAGGTCAGGCTCTTCTGATATTTGAGCAGCTCGAGCACTTCACGGTTGCGCGTGGACTGCTGCAGCTGGTCCTCGATGGCTTCCGTCTTGCGGTTGATATCGCGCAGGTGCATCAGGTAGCGCGTGGCTGTCTCCAGGAAGATGTAAAGGGCGAAGCGATAGCGCTTGGCAGTTTTTAGCAGGCGATATTTCCCGTTTGCCAGGATCTTGAATAATTCCTTATCATGGCGACAGATCGTCACGATGACGTTGCTCTTGATCATGATGCCCAGGGGAATGGTGATATACGGAATGTCACTCTCTGGCTGGCTGTGGGGAATGCGGATCAGGATGAAGGTGTAATCCTCATCCCGTTCCATGCGCGGCATTTCGTCAAAATCAAGCGAATAATTGATGTAATCTGCATCGATCCCCCAGTCTACAAGCTTCTGAATTTCCTCAGGTGTTGGGTCCACGGCTTTGATCCAGGCGCCATTTGCCATGGATTCCAGCTGCTCGAGACCCTGCTCGGTCGTTTTGTAAATCGTGAGCATTCCTGCCTCCTGACGTGAAATCATCACGCAGGAGGCTGGCTCACTTCCTTCGTGATGTCATGGAATGAATGTTGTAACGCGTATCGCGCCAAACCGGAGGTCCCGCGCGGCGGGGCGCCTTGTACTTGGCGGCTGACTCTCGGTCGAATCTAAATCCTGCTCGTTCGTAAGAAACATCATGTATCCTTGCCGCGTTCGGCGGCTGGTGTATTTTACGCCGGATGGAGCGATTCCACAACCATCCATGGCGCGGGAATCACTTACACGTGCATTGCAGTCCCCGCACCTCGGGCGCCAGTAAATGGACTGACAATTCGCGATCATTTGTGCGAACTCGTGGACTCGGTCTAGGCAGCAAGGGGATGCTTGACGCATCTGCCAAGTTATAGTTCAATGAGTCTTCATTCAGAGCAATCCAGCATGAAATTATCTCCACGGCGAAATCCTCTTTTTTCGTGGCAGCGCCTGGCTGCCTCCCTGATTGTTGGTTTCAGCCTCGGTTTTTTCGCTTATATTCTGTTTCTTCAGACGCCTGTTCTTAGCCGGCGTTATCTTCTCCTTGGATTTGCTTTTGCTATTGCCGCTTCCGCCATCGCCTATTCTCTTCTCGGACAGCATCCTTTTGCCCTTAAGAACGGTTATTTTTTCCGTTGGAGACCTTTGCTGTTTGCAGGTCTCCTTTTTTCTCTTGTATTACCTTCGTATCTTTTTTGGCCGCCATACCCGGAGCTACCTTTTTTTCAGCACCAGAGCAGCCTGATTATTTCTGTACGGACGGGCGCCGAACCGGTCGCCTGGTCCCAGTTCCGCAGAATCTACTTGAATTCCGGCGTCGAGAAGCTGGGGTTCAGAGGGTTCCAGATCTCCGGTCCGTGGATTGTTCAAGGGGAGGACTATATCCTGCTGCCGGAGAGCTTGGGACAGATCACCTGGCAGGGACGTGTCGGTCGGCGCGCCTCTTTCGCGCTGCCCATCCCTGCCCGGCACCTGGAGATCACAACCGACTGGGATGGCGAGGTACGAGAGGTTCCGGTGGACAAAAGTCCATACGTCCGGAACAAAAGCTTTCATCCTCCTGTCTGGTATGCCGGGTTGATCTATGCGATCACGTGGATTCCTCTGTTCTTCAGCATTGTCCTGATGGACGGCTTCCCCTGGCTCCGCCGGGTTGCGCTGCCTGCGCTGATCGTGGTCCTTGCGCTCGCACAGACCAATCTGCAGTTTCAGATGCTGGCAGAGGAGTTTCACCGGCCGCTGCAGGAAGCGATTAAAACGGTCCAGTTTTTCCGGCATTATGCCGTGCTCAGTGGGAGTGCTCCCAACCCCTGGCAGTTTCGCGTGTTTTCTGAATGGATCCTGGAGTCGTTTATCTATGTTTTCTCGCGCGGGCTTAGGCTGGAGAATGCAATCGATGTGTCCCTGTTCAGCCTGCGGGTCTTACAGAACGCCGTCCTGCTGGCTCTCGCTTATCTCTATTTTGTCCGGCTGGGTATCACAAAGACCATATCTGTGTTTGGCGTTTTTCTCCTGGCTGGCGGGATGATGCATGCCTTCTACCAGAGCGATCTGTCCTTCAACACCTATTTCGACGTGATCTTTTTCCTGCTGGGTGGCATCTTAATCCTGGAAGGAAAATATGGATGGCTGCCTGCCCTGATGGTCCCGGCGGCGCTCAACCGCGAGACCTCCGCGTTAATCCCCATTCTTCTGGTCGCCTGGGGAATGTGGGGTAAGCCGGGGGATCGGGCCCGGGCACTGGTCTCTGGCGGGCTCGGCTTCCTGATCTGGGTGCTGGTCTTCGTTGCTCTGCATCTCTACTATCCGGATGCGCCGATGTTCAGGGTGGGCGACGAGCTTTTGCCCGGCTGGAAGCTATTTCGTTATAATTTCACTGTTCCCGAAATGCCCATCTTGCTTTTTCAAACCCTGGGGTTCCTGCCGCTCGTGGGACTACTGGCATACAAATACTGGAGCCTATTTGTGCGGATCGGTTTCCTGCTGCTCGTGCCAGCCTGGATCCTTGTCCATGCGTTCAGCAGCGTCTGGGCGGAGACCCGACTATTTCTCGTGCTCTCCGCCATGGTGTTTGTCCCGGCTGTTTTGCCGCTCGTGGACCTGGCTTTCCAGGGGATTCGCCAGCCTGTGATTACTGAGAACCCGAGGCCAGGGGAGCGGCTACGGACACGCCCGTGATGGCAACCGCATGAATCCAGGCTTTGCAGTCAGCAGGCTGAGCGCATCCCGCGCGTGGGAGAGAGTCGCGGTTGCCCTGCTTCTCTTCCTGGGCATTGTGTTGCGCCTGCGACAATACCTGACCGGGCGCTCCCTGTGGGTGGATGAAGCGATGCTGGCGCTGAACGTCGTACAGCGCGGGTTTGCGGCGATGTTCCAGCCCCTGGATTATGACCAGGGTGCGCCGATCGGTTTTTTGCTGGTCGAGAAACTGTTCAACGCAGTCCTGGGTAGAAATGAGTTTGCTTTACGGCTCTTCCCGCTGTTGGTGGGATTGCTATCCCTCTGGCTGTTCTATCTACTGCTCAGTCGGGTCACAGATCAGACAGGTCTACTGGTTGCCCTGGCGCTGTTTGCTCTCAATCCACGGCTCATCTACTACTCCTCTGAGGTCAAACAATACATTATCGATGCGACGGTAACCATTGCACTCCTGCTATTCGCCGCCTCGTTCTTTTCCGGCTCTCCCGGAAAGAAGGATTTTACCTGGCTGGCTATTGCGGGCATGATTGCCCTATGGTTTTCCCACCCGGCCCTCTTCGTCCTGGCAGGGATCGGGCTCGCACTGGTGATCGTTTGCCTGCAGAGACGGGATTATCCCAGCCTCTGGCTCATCCTCGGAATAGGCTTCCTGTGGGTTCTGGAAGTCGGCTTCCTCTATGCGTTGATCCTGAAGGATCTGAGCCAGAATGCCTATATGCGTGAATACTGGCAGGGAGCCTTTTTACCTGTGCCGCCCTGGAGCGATCCCGGCTGGTTTGCAGGAGCGATTCGACAAAACATCAGCGTGCAGTTTGGCATGCCCTATGCAGTCCTTTTTGTCTTCCTCCTGATGCTGGCAGGCTGGGCAGTCTCCTTCTCGCAGAGCCGGGGATATGCGATCGCCCTTGCCGGCATTCTCCTGGCCACGCTGCTTGCGGCAGCGCTACAGTTGTATCCTGTATTCGAGCGGATGATCCTGTTCCTCGTCCCGCTGGGATTGATCCTCCTGGGTCAGGCGGTCGGGGCTTTTTACAGATGGGCACGCAGGTACGGCCTGGCTGGCATCCTCTCGACCCTGCTGCTGGCCGGCTTTCTGATCTATGGACCGCTTGCCACGTCAATCCAGGCATTTGTGCAGCCGAAGTACTTCGAGCACATTCGCCCGACCATGGCGCAGCTACGTGACTCCTGGAAGGATGGCGATGCCTTGTTTGTCTCCAATGGAGCGCTGCCCGCCTTTCGTTTTTATGCTCCCTTTTATGGGCTGGAGAATATCCCCTACGAGTTTGGGCGGCGGGAAGATTACAAGAATCCGCAATACCTCTTGAGCCAGATCGATGCATTCCGAGGACAGCCGCGGGTATGGGTGCTGTTCTCGCATGTGTACGAAAAGGGGGATTTCAATGAAAAAGATTTCCTCCTAAATTATCTGGACCGGGTGGGGGAACGACGTCGTGAATTCCGGGTGCCGGGAACGTCGGTGTTTTTGTATCTGTACAATCTTGCGAGCTAGCCGGGCGACTGCCGGACCAAGGGTTTCAGGTAGTGAGCATCCAGCCTCTAGGTGTTCCTTGCCTTCTTCCAAACAAACGCAATGACAAAAAACAGCGTCGCCGTCAGCACGACCGCCGCGCCGGAGGCAATGCTCAAGTAATACGACAGATAGAGACCGATGATCCCGGATAGCGCGGCGAACACGGCTGCAAGTCCCATCATCTGCGAGAGGCGCCGGGTGAGCAAGTAGGCGGTCGCGGCGGGCGTGACGAGCATGGCAACCATCAATGCCACGCCCACCGTCTGCAGCGAGACTGCCACGGTCACGGCGATGAGAGATAGCAAAAGATTGTTGAGGAAGCCCACCGGGAGTCGCAGCGTGGCAGCCAGGATGGGGTCGAAGGATAAGGTCAGGAATTCCTTGTAGAACGCGAAAATCGTCAGGAGCACGAGCCCGCCAAAGATCACGATCAGCCACAGACTCTGGGGCGAAACGCTGAGCACATCCCCGAAGAGGAAGTGACTCAGGTCCACGGCGTAGCTGCGCACCGTTGAGATCAGAGCGATCCCGAGGGCAAACATCCCGGCGAAGATGATGCCGATCGCGGTGTCCTCCTTGATCTCGGAATTCTTGCTGATCGCGCCAATTCCCAGTGCCGCAATGACAGCCGTGCCCAGCGCCCACCAGAAGAGTGGCTCGCGCGCACCGCCTGTGATCAGATAGCCAAGTGCAATGCCCGGCAGAATGGTGTGCGCCAGCGCGTCGCCGAAGAACGCCATGCCGCGCAGAACCACGTAGGTGCCAACCACCGCGCAGACGATGCCGACCAGGATCGCGGCGATCATGCCGCGCTGCATGAATTCATACTGCAAAGGTTCGATGAGAATGGACATTCAATTTACGGTTTCGGATTTACGACACTTGCACCTGACGCAAGTGCAGGTGTTTACGACTCCGGAGAGTTTTGATGGATGATACAGTCATTGCAAGAATTTCATTCTTCTCTTTATAGAGGTCTGCAATTTGGGCTTGTGGAACGAGCCCGGCTTCTACTAGTGGTTCCAGCCAGTACTGTGTTTCGTCGCTCTCTTCCTCGACCATTTTCATTTTAT
>DAITPI010000096.1:0-11521 GCA_036833655.1 Anaerolineales bacterium
TTGCAAACGGAATTTCCCATCGAGTGGCTCTCCTCCTCCAGCCGCCGCAGGTTCACCTGGGAGGCGGTCCAGCGTGGCCGCTCCCTCCACGCCGACCTGATCTATACCTGGTTTCCGCAGTCGGCGGTCTTCGGCTTGCTGGGCAGGCTGCCGGTGGTCTTCGAGGTCCACATCCAGCCCACCGGACGGTTCGGACCCGCGTGGCATCGTCTTTTTGCGAGCCTGCCCGGGCGCAAACGGCTCGCCTCCATTACGCAGGCGCTGGCGAACATCCTGGAACGCGATTTCCATATTCGCCTGCCCGCCGGGGATGTCGTCATTGCTCCTAACGGCGTAGATCTCGAGCGCTTTGCTTCTCTCCCGGATCCGGTCGCGGCGCGTCGTCAAATTGGCTTGCGGGAGGCTCCCACGGTGATGTGCACGGGACACCTGTACGCCGGTCGCGGCGTAGACCTGTTTCTCGGGCTGGCGCACTCCTTTCCGCAGGTACAATTTGTCTGGGTGGGAGGGCGAGCGGACGATATCTCCAGCTGGAAGCAACGCCTCCTGTCCGATAACGTCACCTTCACCGGCTTTATCCCAAACCGTGACTTGCCCCTGTATCAAGCCGCGGCGGACGTCCTGCTGATGCCGTACGGTCGTTCGATCATGGGCTCGAGCGGCACCGCGGACTCGGCAAGCGTGGCAAGCCCGATGAAGATGTTCGAGTACATGGCAGCCGGGCGTGCGATCGTTTCATCAGATTTACCCGTGATCCGAGAGATCTTGAATGAGCAGAATGCCATCCTGTGCGAGCCGGAAAATCTCCCTGCGTGGAGGTCCAGCCTGCAGAATTTGCTTGATAATGAAAGCCAGCGACTGGCTCTGGGTGCGCACGCCAGAGAGGACGTTCAAGGCTATACTTGGCTTGCCCGCGCCCGGCGCATATTGAATGGATTTGTATGATCGCTAAGTACTTCATCGCAAAAGACCTTATCTGGATTGTTCCGGCTTCGCTCGTCCTTGGCGCCGGACTTGCGGCGGTCCAGGCGGGAAACTGGCTGATTGGTCTTGTCTCCTTCTCTTTTCTTTTTTTTCTTGCCTTTGCTCTTCTCCTGCTCGCCTTTCGCTGGGCAGGCAGTCCACGTGCCCTGGGATGGATCATCCTCCTTGCCTTTTTCCTGCGCCTCGGTGTGGGGATGATCCTGCAGTTTGGGCTTCCCATCTACGGCCACGCCGACGAAGATGACCGCGCCGGTTATGTCTTCACCGATGCGCACCGCCGCGACAACCAGGCCTGGACCCTGGCAAAATCGGACCTGCCCGTGATCGGCGCCTTCAGCGAAAAATATGGCTCGGATCAGTATGGTGGATTGTTGGCGTTCAATACGTTCGTGTACCGTTACTTCTCGCCGGATGCCCATCGCCCGTTGATGCTGGTCTTGCTTTCCGCTTTTTTTGCAGCGCTGGGGATTCCCTTTTTCTGGAAGGCGGTGACCCAGGTCTTTGGCGAACAGGCGGGCTGGGCTGCCACATGGATCTTTGCACTGTTCCCCGACAGTGTCCTGCTGGGTGCCTCTGCGATGCGGGAACCGTATCTGCTCACCTTCACGGCATTTGCTTTCTGGGGATTTGTAAAGAGATTTCATCGCGAGGGCACAGAAGATAACCGCAGCCGGATGGGCTGGTTGTGGATCGCGCTGGGCTTGCTGGGGATGTTGCTGGTCTCGCCGGCAATTGCACTGGTGACGATCTTCATCTTTGCGGGCTGGATGTTCTTTACGAACGAGCGCCGGGAAATTTCCTGGCGCGGCATCGCCGCGATTGCCCTTATCTTTGTGCTCGGACTCTTTTTTCTCTCGTCCTCTTTGAACCGTTCTGGAGAGTTCGACACCACTTCGCCTTTCCATGTGATCAATAACTGGTTCCAGGCGGCCGTCCGCTGGGATGCCTATTACCTCGAGCGGGACTCCGGCTGGGTGCAAAAGATCTTCGACGAGAGTCCTCGCTGGATTCGTCTGCCATTTGTTGCGGTGTATGGCATCTTCCAACCCGTCTTGCCCGCCACGATCTTCAAGCCTACGAAATTCATCTGGCATGCGATCGGGATCGCACGTGCCCTCAGCTGGTATGCGCTGTTCCCAGCCTTGATGCTGTCCTTCGTGGCCGCAGCCAGCCAGGGGTCCCGAAAGATGCGGAATCTGATCCTGTGGCTGGCGCTCGTCGCCTGGATCTGGATCCTGCTCGCGGCGCTCCGAGGCGGCGCCGACCTGTGGGACAATCCCCGCTACCGGACCATCCTCTTCGTCTGGCAAGCCATCCTGGCGGGCTACGTCTGGGTCTGGTGGCGGCAGGTGCACAATCCCTGGTTCCTACGGGTCTATTTGATGGAGCTCGTGTTCCTGCTGGTTTTCTCTCAATGGTACGCCAGTCGATATATCTACCTGGGCGGACAGTTGCCATTCGCTGCAATGGTTGGCGCTATTGTGGGGCTGTGGGGACTCATCCTGGGCGTAGGCTGGTGGTTGGATAAGCGTCGTACGCCGGGGAGGGGCAGTCTGGACAAGCGAAGCGGTCCTGAGCAAAAAAGCCGCGCTTGACATCAATCCGTTGAAGTTTATAATTCAGTCGTTGAATTTTGAAAAAGGAGACTCGATCGTAATGCCTACTGCCCTCATCACTGGCATCACCGGACAGGATGGATCTTACCTTGCGGAATTATTGCTCGCAAAAGGCTACCGGGTGATCGGCGTGGCTCGTCGCTCGAGCACCGTAACGCATGAGCGCATCGAGCATCTCCTGGATGATATTACGGTGATTCAGGGGGACCTGCACGATCAGGGCTCCCTGCTTGCATTTCTCGAGGAATATCAGCCCAGCGAGGTGTACAACCTGGCTGCGCAATCTTTTGTGCCAACCTCCTGGAACCAGCCGGCGCTGACAGCCGAGATCACAGCGGTGGGCGTGACCCGCATGCTGGAAGCCATCCGCTTTGTGAATCCGAAGATCCGCTTTTATCAGGCTTCCTCCAGCGAGATGTTCGGGAAGGTGGTGGAAGTCCCCCAGTGTGAAACGACAGCATTCTACCCGCGTAGTCCCTATGGCGTGGCAAAGGTCTACGGGCACTGGATCACGGTCAACTATCGCGAGTCATTCAACATGTTCGCGGCATCCGGCATCCTGTTCAACCATGAGAGTCCGCGGCGCGGGCTCGAGTTCGTGACGCGCAAGATCTCGGACGGCGTGGCGCGCATCAAGCTGGGGCGCGCCAATGAATTACGTCTGGGCAACCTCGAGGCGCAGCGGGACTGGGGCTTTGCGGGCGATTACGTGGAAGCCATGTGGCGAATGCTGCAGCAGGACAAGCCCGATACTTATGTGGTCGGCACGGGCGAAACGCATTCTGTGCGCGAATTCTGTGAGGTCGCTTTCGGGCACGTCGACCTGGATTACAATGATTACGTGGTGCAGGACGAGCGGTTCTATCGGCCTGCCGAAGTGGATCTGTTGATCTCCGATCCCTCCAAAGCGCGGGTCGTGCTTGGCTGGGAGCCATCCGTCAGCTTCCGGGATCTCGTTCACATGATGGTGGATGCGGATCTGGAGAGACTGAGCCAGAAGAAGTAGGAATGCATAACCTGTCACTGATCATCCCTGTTTACAACGAAGCCGAAAACGTACCCATTCTGTATGAGCAAATCCAGGACACCTTGAAATCCATCCAAAGCATCTGGGAAGTGATCTTTGTGGACGATGGGAGCACAGATGATAGCTTTGATGTGTTGAAATCCCTGGTGGAAAAGGATCCAGAACATATACGCGTGGTCTCGTTCCGCCGAAATTTCGGACAGACGGCGGCGATCACGGCGGGCATCGACCATGCCCAGGGAGAGATCATCGTCCTGCTGGACGCCGATCTGCAGAACGACCCGGCCGATATCCCCATGCTGCTGGACAAGCTCGACGAAGGATACGACCTGGTCAGCGGCTGGCGTAAGGATCGCAAGGACAATCGCCTGACGCGCACGATCCCTTCGAATATTGCCAATGGTTTGATCTCGTGGGTCACGGGCGTCTATCTGCATGATTATGGCTGCACCCTCAAGGCCTATCGCAGGGAGGCGCTGGAAGGGTTCCGTCTCTACGGAGAGATGCACCGCTTCATCCCGGTGTTCGCCCATTCCGTGGGCGCGCGAATTGCCGAATTGCCCGTGCGCCATCACGAGCGCAAGTTTGGGAAAGCCAACTACGGGCTCGACCGGACTCTCAAGATTATCCTGGACCTGTTCACGGTCAAGTTCCTGTTGAATTACTCGCATAAGCCCATGCGCCTCTTTGGCGGTGCGGGCATGCTGCTCATCACTGGCGGCGGTATTTTGTTGCTCTACCTGTATCTCCGCCGGATCCTGCAGGAGGTCCCTGTCCTCGGGTCTCCACTTTTCCAGTTGGGGATCATGATCTTGATTCTCGGTTCTCAATCCATTCTGATGGGATTGATCGCGGAGCTGCTGGCGCGCACATATCACGAGTCGCAGAGCAAGCCAACGTATACGATCCGCACCGTACTGGGGAAAAAATAGGCGCGTATGGCCTCCTGGTGGTCAAAGAACCGTCAGCTCGTTCTGCAATCCGCAGGAACAGTACTGGCAATCGTTCTTTTGCTTTTGCTTCTCAAGGAGGAGCAGAAAGAGGGCGGCGAGATCCTGGCAGCCATGCGGGCGATCAAGCCCGTGGACTTGCTCTGGGTCGCCCTCTTGTTCGCCATCTCCCGGATTGCGGTTGCCTGGCGCTGGCACATTCTGCTGATCTCCGGTGGGGTCAGCATCCGCTTCAAGAACAGCCTGGCATTGACCTTCATGGGGTTGTTCGCCACAAACTTCCTGCCCACCACCATTGGCGGCGATGTCGTCCGCTTGATGGGCGTCATGCAGATGGGCTTTGACCGCGCAGTGTCCCTGGCATCCATCGCGGCGGATCGCCTGATCGGGATGCTCGGTATGGCGATGACGGTGCCCCTGGGGGTAGTGTATTCTTGGAGCATTCTGCAGAACGTCCCCATCACGATTTCCCTGTTCTCGAGGCTGCAGCGACCGATTCAATTCTTTAGGAAAACAATCTCGATCTTCTCCATCTGGCTCCGCAAACCCGGGTCCCTGCTGGCGGCGCTGACATTTAGTTGGATCCACATGCTATGTCTCTTCGGCTCGATCTACATTCTCGTGGACGATCTGGGCACACATGTCTCCTTCTGGGTGATTGCCGGCTTGTGGAGCATTACCTATTTCATCACGCTCATCCCGATCTCCATTAATGGATACGGGGTGCAGGAGCTGGTGTTTACGTTCCTGCTCTCCAACGTGGCGGGTCTTACCCCGGCAATCGGTGCGACAGTCGCCCTGCTCATTCGGGCCTATTTTCTGCTGTCCAGCCTGCCTGGCGCCATGTTCCTGCCGTCCATTCTCGCGGCCCTGGCAAGACAAAAGACAACCATCTCCACCTCGCCTGAGCCGTTTCCCTAGAGATGTGAACGATGTCTCTCACATCGAAGTCTTCCCGCCCATTTTGGCTCACGGTCCTCATTCTCACGCTGCTCGCCAACCTGGTAGCGGCCTGGTCGTCATACCTGCGCTGGTCTGAGCTGGGCGTGGACCTGCTGCGCTCGGTCTGGGGGATCCTGCTGGCTGCCTACCTGCTGGCAATCGTGGTTTCCAGTGTCCTGCTTGTTTACGTTCTGCGTTCGACCGGCCAAAGCGTCGAAGATTCTTTTCCCTTCAAGTTCTTTGAGTCTACCCATCCTACAGGGCGTATCCTGGGTTGGACCGCGTTTGCTGCGATCCTGTTCCTCATCCCCTACATGAAATTCACCTACCAGATTGGGCGGGATGAGAATCCGTTCATGGACCCGGCGCTGCTCTCGATCATTTACTACTGGTTGTGCTGGTACGCGCTCCTGCTTGCAACGGCCGCGTTGAAGATCGCTTTGCGTACCAGTTGGCAGGTTGGGCTGGTCTCTGCTCTGGTGCTCCTGGGTGTTGCCTACGAAGTGCTGCTCCGCTTGAATGCGGTCACAACCTACCCGCTTTCGATGGGTTGGTCTGAGGGCAGCCGCTATTATTATGCGTCGTTGATCTTCTCCAACCAGATTTACGGTGAGACCGTGCCGCTTTCCACCCTGCATCCATCCAGATACCTGCTGCAGTCGGTTCCGTTCCTCATCCCGGGCTCGAGTATCGCTGTGCATCGCTTCTGGCAGTTTCTGCTGTGGATCGGATTGACAGCGGGCGCAACCATGGCTCTTGCCCAGCGGGCATTCCCCACGCAGGAAAAGTGGGCAAAGTGGCTTTTTGCTGGATGGGCGTTCCTGTTCCTACTGCGCATCGGGGTGTATTACCACCTGGAGGTGATGGTGATCCTGCCCTTGCTCTTCGTCAGGTATGACCGTCCCTGGCGCTCGCTGCTGGCTGTGATCCTCGCCTCGGCCTGGGCCGGGATCAGCCGGGTCAACTGGTTCCCGGTCCCGGCGCTGATCGCCATCGCGATCTACCTGCTGGAAGTGCCGCTTGGGGCGGCAGCCGGCCTCAGGTCTGTGACGCCTAAACAGATTTCCGCCTATCTGGCTCAGCCGGCCCTGGGGGTCGTGGCGGGCTTGTTCTCCGCGCTGGCGGCGCAGACGGCGTATATTTTCCTCTCGGGCAACGGCAGCAATGTCGATGCGTTCTCCTCGAGCTTTACATCCGACCTGCTATGGTACCGGCTGTGGCCTAATCCGAATCACTTCCTTGGAATTCTCCCTGCCATTCTCTTGGTCAGCGGTCCTTTGATCGTGATCCTGATCCTGGCATGGCGCCAGCCGCTCTCACTTCATCCGGCCCGCTGGTTGGGGCTGGCGCTCATGATTGCCATCCTGTTTTTCGGGAGCCTGGTGGTAAGCACCAAGATCGGGGGGGGAGGCGATCTTCATAACATGGACGCCTATGCTATACTGATCCTGATCCCGGCGGCCTATCTGATTGGCGGCTGCGCGCGGATGTCGGCCGCTGCGAGCCAGCTCAAGATACGTCCCTGGCCCGCATTCACGGTCGCTGCTCTCATCCCGATCCTGTTCCTGATCCCGCTTCTTTCGCCGTATCCGCAGTACGACGTGGAGAGAAACCAGGCGGCGTACGAGCAGCTCACACAGGCAGTCGCTGAGATCGGGGGAACGGGACCCGTCCTTCTGATCAACGAGCGTCAGCTGGTTACATTCGGCGACGTGCACATCCCGCTTGTCCCGGATTACGAAGCGGTCACCTTGATGGAAATGGCGATGGCAAACAATCAGGCGTATCTCAACCGGTTTTACAGCGATCTCAAAAATCATCGTTTTGCAGCCATTGTCGCCGCAAAACAGAACCTCGCCATCAAGCAAGGGGGCGCCCTGGCAGAGGAGAACAACGTCTGGAATTCACGCATCTCACCGTATATCCTGTGCTATTACCATGCTATTGAGACCATCGAGCCGCAGGGCAACCGCATCGAAATCTATGTGCCCACAACCGGACCGGTTGCCTGCCCGCAGGAATAGCTGATGCGCATTCTTGTCCTGGTTCACGAGTTTCCACCGGTCGGCGGCGGTGGCGGGCGGGTGGCGGAAGATCTCTGCAGCCAGCTTGCCAGACGGGGGCACGAGGTCAAGGTCCTGACGGCTCATCTCAAAGGCTTGCCTTACCGCGAGGACCGGAACGGATTCCAGATCCTCCGCTTCGGCTCGCTGCGGGTGGAACCGTACCGCGCCAGCTTCCTCTCGATGGCGATCTACGTCCTCGCGGGACTGTGGGTGGGGTACCGTTTGATCGCAGGATTCCGGCCCGAGGTCATCCACGCCCATTTTGCCGTCCCGGCAGGCGCCCTGGCATGGATCCTTTCCTGGGTGACCCGGGTGCCCTACGTCTTGACTGTTCATCTGGGCGATGTGCCCGGGGGCGTTCCCGAAAAGACCGACGAGTGGTTCCGCTGGATCTATCCTTTTACGCCGCGCATCTGGAGAAAAGCCAGCGAGATCGTGGCAGTGAGCGAGTTCACGAGGCAGCTGGCGCTGAAGAAATACAACGAAAAGATCCAGGTGGTCCCGAACGGCGTGGACCTCGACAACTTGCGGCCGAGTCAGATCGCGGTGAATGACCCGCCGCGCATTGTCTTCGCCGGACGGTTCATGGAGCAAAAGAATCCCTTGCTCTTCGTGCAAACATTGCATGAGTTGAAGGATCTCAAGTGGCAGGCGGTCATGATCGGCGATGGGGTCCTGGCGGAGG
Organism: Anaerolineales bacterium; assembly: GCA_036833655.1. Lineage (GTDB taxonomy): Bacteria > Chloroflexota > Anaerolineae > Anaerolineales > Villigracilaceae > Defluviilinea. The sequence goes on from DAITPI010000096.1 coordinate 8,271, forward strand.
ACGTGCGCTGCGCGATTGAGAAGTCCGGCCTGCAGGACCGCTTCCATCTGACCGGCTGGATCGACCCGCAGGACGTGCTGGGCTGGCTGGAGAAGAGCGACATCCTGTTCATGCCGTCCCGTTCGGAGGGACTGCCCGTGGTGGGTGTCCAGGCGCTGGCAAAGGGTCTGGCGATCGTTGCGAGCCGGGTTGGAGGCTTTGTCGATCTGGTGGAGGAGGGGAAGAACGGCCACCTCATCCAGGAGGTGGAGACGGCTCCGTTTGCAGACGCGCTTTCCGATTTGCTCGCCGACCCGGAACGCCTGCTGTCCTTCCGGACAGCGAGCCTGGAGAAGGCAACCTCCTTCGAGCTGGAGCAGATCGTAAAGGAATACGAGAACATCTTCTTGAGGGTGAAGCGTGCCTGAAAAGCAAACGGTTCTGGTCACCGGCGGTTGCGGTTTCATCGGCACGAACCTTGTGCGCATGCTAGTCCGCAGCGGGCAATATCGCGTTGTCAATCTGGATGCGCTCACCTATGCTGCCAATCCACTCTCTTTGATGGACCTGGATGGCAATCCGGACTATGAGTTTGTCAAGGGCACGATCACGGACCGCCCTCTGGTCGCTTCCCTGTTTGACAAATATGAGCCGGCTGGCGTTTTCCATCTGGCAGCCGAGTCTCACGTGGACCGCTCGATCGTCAGCGCCGATGACTTCGTCCAGACGAACGTGGTCGGCACGTATAGCATGCTGGAGTCCGCCCGCACATACTTGAATAGTCTGATCGGGGAGCGAAAGGACAGGTTTCGCTTTCTGCATCTCTCCACCGACGAAGTCTTCGGCTCTCTCGGAGAGGCAGGCTATTTCTCCGAGCAGACGCCCTACGCCCCCAATTCACCGTATTCGGCTTCCAAGGCAGCCAGCGATCATTTCGTGCGTGCTTATCAGCACACCTATGGGCTGCCGGCGATCATCATCAATTGCTCGAATAATTACGGTCCGTATCAGTTCCCGGAAAAAGTCATCCCGCTCATGATTCTCAATGCGCTGTCTGGCAAGCCCTTACCTGTCTATGGAGATGGCTCGAATGTACGGGACTGGATCTACGTAGAAGATCACTGCCGGGCGATCCGGCTGGTCTTCGAGAGGGGAGCGTCACGCGAAACATACGTAGTGGGTGGTGGCAATGAGCGCAGGAATATCGATCTTGTGCGCCGGATCTGCAATATCCTGGATGAAATCGCCCCTATGGAGGAAGTCCAATCTCTCCACGAACAGGGCTTGAAAAGCTATTCGGAGTTAATCCACTTCGTGGAGGATCGTCCGGGGCACGATCAGCGCTACGCCATCGATTCCGCCAGGATCGCGCGTCAGTTAGGATGGCAGGCGGAGGTGGGGTTCGACGAGGGATTGCGTCGCACGATTCACTGGTACCTGTCAAACCCAGACTGGGTGGACCAGGCAAGCAGCGGGTCTTATGGGGAGTGGATCGAGAAGAACTATGCCTGGCGCATTCGTAAGGAGGGCTCATGAAGGGCATCGTCCTGGCTGGCGGGCGTGGCACGCGCCTGTACCCGCTGACCATTGCGACCAGCAAGCAGCTCCTGCCGGTTTACGACAAGCCTATGGTCTATTACCCGATCTCGGCCCTGATGCTGGCAGGCATCCGGGAGATCCTGATCATCAGCGCGCCCGAGGTCTTGCCGGCGTTCCGCGAGCTTCTTAATGATGGCTCTCAATGGGGCTTGCGCTTCCAGTACGCAGAGCAGACGGAGCCGCGTGGCCTCGCAGATGCATTCCTGGTGGGGCAGGAATTCATTGGCAATGAAACGGTCTGTTTGATCCTGGGCGATAACATCCTGTATGGCGAGGGGATGATCTCGCTGCTGCATGAGTGCGCGGCGCTGAAGGAAGGGGCGATCATCTTTGGGTATAAAGTCAACGATCCAGAGCGCTATGGCATTGTCGAGTTCGACGACCAGTACCGCGTGCTGAGTGTGGAGGAGAAGCCCAGGCAGCCTCGCTCCAGCTATGCCGTGCCCGGATTGTATTTTTATGACAACCAGGTAATCGAGATTGCGCACTCGCTCACGCCATCGGCGCGCGGCGAGCTGGAGATCACCGATCTGAACCGGATCTACCTGGAGCGTGGGCAGCTGAATGCCAGGGTCTTTGGGCGTGGCATTGCCTGGCTGGATGCCGGGACGCACGAGTCCCTGCTCCAGGCGGGCTCGTTCATCCAGACGATCCAGGAGCGGCAGGGACTGATGATCTCCTGCCCCGAGGAAATTGCCTACCGGATGGGCTATATCTCCAAAGAGCAGCTGTGTGCCCTGGGCGAAAAACTTGCCGGCAGCTCCTACGGGGAATACATCCTGGCGCTGGCGAATGATTAAAGCTGCCCTGGATGATCAAATCCAGAGCCGAGCCTGATAGTATCTTCATTGGAAACATGTCTCCCAAAACCATCCTGACAGTTGTAGGCGCCCGGCCGCAGTTCATCAAGGCGGCGCCCGTCTCGCGCGCCTTGGCATCTTCCTTTCGAGAGATGTTGGTCCACACCGGCCAGCACTATGATTATGGCATGTCCGATGTCTTTTTCGAGGAGATGGAAATGCGTCCGCCAGACTTTCACCTGGGCGCAGGCGGAGGTACGCATGGCGAGCAGACCGGTAAGATGCTGATCGAGATCGAAAAAATCCTGCAGAGCGTGCGGCCGGATTGTGTTCTTGTATATGGAGATACAAACTCGACCCTGGCGGGGGCGCTCGCCGCTGCCAAGGCGCAAATCCCGCTTGCCCACGTGGAAGCAGGTCTGCGTTCCTACAACCGCGCCATGCCCGAGGAGATCAACCGGGTGCTGACCGATCACGTCTCCAGCCTGCTGTTCTGCCCGACGGACGCGGCCGTCCAGAACCTGGCGAAGGAGGGAATCACCCGCGGCGTTCACCGGGTGGGGGACGTGATGTACGATGCACTGTTGCATAACCTCGCCATTGCCCGCAAACGCTCTACCATATTGCAGTCTCTGCATTTGGAGCTTGGAGCTTACGCACTGGCGACTGTCCATCGCGCCGCGAACACGGACGATCCCGCCCGCCTGGCGGCGATCCTTCGTGCGCTGGGTTCCCTTTCGACGCGGATCATCTTTCCGGTGCACCCGCGCACCCGCAAGGCGATCGAGGAGATGGAAGCAATTGCTTCGGAGAACGTGCTGCTCATCGAGCCGGTCGGACCCTTGGACATGCTGCTCCTGCAGGAGAACGCCA
>DAITPI010000097.1:0-11514 GCA_036833655.1 Anaerolineales bacterium
CACCGCGGCAGCCGCGCGCGGCGAGACGACCGTGGCGCCCGGGTCAAAGGTGGTAGCTTCGAAGACGAGCACGATCTGCTCGCCGAAAGAGACGACTTCGCCCGGTTTCAGAACCCGGGGCCCAGCGAGGCGCTGACCGTTAACAAAGGTCCCATTGGTGGAACCGAGATCTTCCAGCACGTATTTTCCACCCTGGAAGGTCAAACGAGCGTGGCGGCGTGAAACCTCTGCATCATTGATCACAATCTCATTTGCCGAGTCGCGGCCGATCGTGAGCTGGTCGCCCTCGAGGGTGAAGGCTGCTCCGGGCGTGGGACCCGACCGCATAATGAGCTGGAATTGCGATTGCATAATTCTCCTCCAAAAAGTGCTTTGGGTGCCGTTTATCTATCGAGAACCGGAATTCCTGCAACAGGATGGGCAATTTTCTGATCTGGTATTTAGACGGCATTCGTAGTGTAAAGGTTTCAGTCAAAAAAGTCAACGGCATGTAGCGTGGTCGCACGCGTGGTGCGGCACTTGACAGGAATATGCGTGAGCATACAATCATTCCATTGGAGGTGAAATGAATGCTTCTGACTTACCGGTTCCCGATTTCTTCGACGAGGAGAACGTCGGCACCGTCTGGCGGATTCCGTACGAGGAGCGGGCTCGTCAGGCACGCGAGTGGGCACGCCAACATGCCCTTTCGCCCGCTTCTGCGGATTCGAGCCACACCTGGCTGATGCTGATCGACGTCCAAAATACATTCTGCATCCCTGACTTTGAGCTATATGTAGGCGGTCGCAGCGGGCGCGGCGCCGTGGAAGACAACGCCCGTCTGAGCCGGTTTATCTATCGCAACCTGGGGAAGATCACCAGTATCACAGCGACCATGGATACACACATGACCATGCAGGTCTTCCATGCGATCTTCTTTGTGGACAGGGATGGCAATCACCCCGCGCCGTATACCGACATCCACGTCTCTGAGCTGCAGGCGGGCAAGTGGCTGTTCAACCCCGCTCTCGCCGATCAGTTCAATATTGCACCACAGTACGGGCAGCAGATGGTGCTCCACTACGCCCATGAGCTGCGCAAGACTGGAAAATACGCTCTCACCATTTGGCCCTATCATGCCATGCTTGGCAGCATTGGTCACGCGCTGGTCTCATCGGTTGCGGAAGCGCTGTTCTTTCATTCGATCGCCCGGCTCGCCCAGACCGACATCGTGATCAAAGGGGATACTCCCTTTACGGAGAATTACTCCGTCATTGGACCCGAGGTGCTGACCGGACCTATGAATGAGAGGCTGGGACGGCATGATCAAGGTTTCATTCAAAAATTACAGGAAGTGGACCGGTTGATCGTCGCCGGGCAGGCCAAGAGTCATTGTGTGGCATGGACCGTCTCGGACCTGCTCGACGATATCATGCTTGTGGACCCTCAGCTGGCGAAGAAAGTCTTCCTGCTGGAGGATTGTACGTCGCCGGTTGTCGTGCCTGGCGTGGTGGATCACACCGACGCGGCAGATGCCGCTTATGACCGGTTTGCATCGGCGGGAATGCATCTGGTGAAATCGACAGACAATTTTTGAACCTTGCGCGGATTCTGCGCAGGATTAGATCTAAACAAGGTTTGCTCAAAGGGAACCCATGTCTATTTTTGACGGCAAGCGTCTCACCAATAAAACGTTCAAACTCGATATCGAGCGCATGCGCCGGGGCTGGTACTCCGACAAATACTTCGAGAACATCGGTCGCATGCTGACCGTGCTGGCAGAAGAAGGCTACACCTACTCAGGCAGTCAGCATAACCTGCCGGCAGGCATCTCTCCGGACGATATCGCCGTTGGGGATATCGAAGTCGAAATGCAGTGGTTCACTCGACGCCAGGGAAATACGATTGTGGTGGGCGTGGATAAATCGCTGGAGATGCTCAGACACTGCACCGGCTACTGGGATGGAGATCAGTTCGTGAATACCTCGGAGCATCTGCACGTCTGGGCAGTACACGATGGCACAATGGTCAAATCGGACGGCAACCCTCTCAGCGCGGAGCCGGTCATTCGGGTGCGTGGTCGTTACCGGCATTTCGCCCTGCTGGAGACTCCCACGCTAGGCGCTCTGACGCGCTCGAGCCGCGTCGCCACCAACGTCTACGAGACCCTGATGGCGGCACGCGGCAAGCCGGTGCTCTTTTTCCCGGCGCGCTTTGACATGCACGAGGTGCAGGCGGCAGACGGGTATGCATACAACATTGCGATCCAGCGCTTTAACATGGACTTTTCCCAGCAGATCGGCTCGTTCGTCTCCACAGATGCGCAGGGGGATTGGTGGGGCGGCGCAGGCGGCGGGACCGTTGCTCACGCCGCAATCGCCTCTTTCATGGGCGATACAGCCGAGGCGATGATGCAGTTCTCGCGCATCCTGCCGGCGAACATCCCTCGCATCGCGCTTGTCGATTTCAACAATGACTCGGTGCTGGATTCGGTTCGGGTGCTGGAGCGCATGTTCAGGAAATATTGGGAACTCTGCGATGAAGGCAACGAGACAGAAGCTGCCAAATATGTCTTATACGGGGTGCGCCTCGATACCAGCGGAAGCGTACGGGATGTCTCCGTGGAACCGCTTGGCGACCCGGCCCTGGACCTGGGCGTGAACCCGCGGCTGGTGTTCAACGTCCGTCACGGGTTGGATGCCGCCTCCGAAAGCTGGGACCTGCCGCCAGCGTGGAGAGAAGCAGCGCGCCAGTATTGTCGCAACGTAAAGATCGTGGTCTCGGGCGGCTTCAACCCGGATAAGATCCGCAAGTTCGAAAAGCTAAGCGTCCCCGTAGATATCTACGCGGTCGGCTCGTGGCTATTCAACAACAACAGCGGCACCGTGACCGACTTCACCGGCGATGTGGTCCGAGTGAAGGTGCACGGCGAGTGGATCGATATGGCAAAGGTGGGACGCAAGCCGCTCGATAACCCAAACCTGGAACGGGTGTGGTGAGAAATGAGAAAGGAAAGTGGCGAGAGGAAAGATTCTTGCATCTTTCCTCTGGTTTAAACGCTGGCCCGCTCTATTTTGAATGGCGTGCCTTCTTTTCTCTCCTCATCGAATTCCCGCGCCGCCAGGTGACCCGAGAAGACTGCCTGCGCGATAATGTTGGGCGCCTCTGCATCGCCAATCAGGCGTAGTGAGTCGAGTCGTCCTTCTTCCAGTGCAGGCTGGAGCGCATAATACAGCGCATCCTCCGAGATCCGATCGGTCAACAGCAGGACCCCGTCGCGTGGCAGCTCGCTTCCTTCTCCCGAGATCGTGTTGATCAACTGGACGCACCCATTTTCGATCTGGCCCAGGATGTGTTGCGGGTAGAGCTTCACACCGAGCCGCAACAGCCTTTGCTGGATACGCTCCTGCTCCAGCGTGAACTGTGACCAGTAGGAGACGAGCGGCGCAGGCGTCACCAGGGAAACCTGGTAGCCTTGCTCGGCGAGCCATTCTGCCAGGACCCCGCCCATATAATAGTGGTCGTCGTCGTAAATGACTATATTTTGGAGTCGGACAGCTTGCGGTACACCTTGCTGCCTATTGAGAAGCAAGCTCCCTGACTCCAAAGCTCCGCTCATTAAATCATCGGGATTGAAAACATTCGGTAAATCATAGCCTTGTACTGGCTTGCGCAACGTTCGCCCCATACCATCACGTCGCCAGGCCGCGCCCGTGGCGAGGATGATGTTCTGTATGCCCGCATCCAGGATCTCTTCCACGTCCATCGGGCTGGAGGGATAGACTGCCACATTCTTCATTTTTTTGATCTGAGTCAGCCGCCAGTCTACCACGCGGCGCCATTCGTTCAGCCCGGGCAATGCCGATTCGCGAACGACGCGCCCGCCGAGCTCTCTGCGCCCCTCGAGCAGCGTCACGCCATAGCCGCGCTGACCGAGCGCCCGCGCCGCTTCCAGTCCGGCAGGTCCCGCGCCGATGATCATTACTTCCCTGTCGGATCTCTTCGGGGCGATAATCTCCGGGTGCCAGTCCCGCCGCCATTCCTCGCCCATGGTTGGATTCTGTGTACAGCGTATCGGCAGATAGCGCGTATCGCCTGTAACGCAGATATTACAGCCGATGCACTCACGGATGTCCGCGATGCGCCCTTCTCGGATCTTCTGTGGCAGGAACGGATCGGCAATCGACGGTCGCGCCGCGCCGATCAAGTCCATCACGCCCCGTTTGATCGCCGAGACCATGGAATCCGGAGAAGTATAGCGTCCCACCCCGACCACAGGTTTTGTGGTCAGCTGCTTGACGAAAGAGATGTACTTTTCCTGGTGGCCTTCTTTTCCAAACCGGGAGGTGATCGAGTCATTGCTCCAGCTGCTGATGTTCACGTCCCACAGATCCGGCAATTCCGCCAGCATGGCAACCACGTCATAGGCTTCGCCTTGATGGGAGAGTCCCTCCTCGCCGAGCAGCTCATCCACCGCGAAACGGACGGCTACTGCGCAGGTATCGCCAACCGTCTCTTTGGTGTCTTCGATCAGCTCACGAAAGAAACGGACCCGGTTCTCGAGTGAGCCGCCGTACTCGTCGGTGCGGTCGTTGAAGCGCTCGAGAAGGAACTGGATGGCGGCGCTCATGCCGTGCGCCGCATAACAGTAAATAACGTCAAAGCCGGCGCGCCTGGCGCGCAGCGCCGCCTCCCGGTGCCACCTGCGTACGTTCCGGATGTCCTCCTTGTCCATACGCCGGGTCTGGACGGGGTCATAACCCGAGCCGCCAATCGTTCCCATGGAAATTGGCGCCAGGGAAGGAACGCGTGAATAGAAATTGGGCGCGTCAAATCCGTTATAGACCAGCTCAATGCCCGCCAGCGACCCATGCCTGTGGACAGCTTCCGCTATCAGTGCCAGCGCCGGGATGTCGTCATCGTCCCAAAGACGGCCTTCGAAATAAGGAGCGAGGTCGCTCGAGTGGTGAATCTCTACCTCTTCGGTGCAGACGACGCCCCAGCCACCCTCGGCTTTGACCTCGCGCATCCTTGCCAGTCCGTGCGGCATGCGGTAACCGAAGCCGTTGCAGTGTGGCACCTGATAAAAACGGTTCGGAGCGACCACAGGACCGATCCGAACCGTTTCGAAGAGAATGTCGTAGGGATTGGTCATGACGTCACCTCGCGCAGCACCCGAGCACGGTGCAAAGGAAATGGAAGTTTGCTACAGATATTCGTGTGGAGTGGAGTGTAACGGAGACGACGCATACTTATTGGAAGGCTTGGCTGGCTGGTAAACGTGCATTTCGGCTGCACTCGCCGTTCGGCTCGCTCCGCTCAGCGCGAGGTAGAGTGTCTATCCAAATCTGCCCGTGATGTAATCTTCTGTCCGTTTGTTCTTGGGCGCAGTGAATAAGGATTTGCCTTCCCCGTATTCGATCAACTCTCCCTGCAGGAAGAACGCAGCATAGTCGGCAGTGCGACCTGCCTGCTGCACCGAGTGGGGCACGAGAACGATGGTGTACTCCTTCTTGAGCTCCTGCAGTGCCGCCTCCACTTTGCCCGTGGAAATCGGGTCGAGGCCCGAGGTCGGCTCATCGAGTAAGATGATCTCGGGCTGCAGGGCGAGGGAGCGCGCCAGGCACAAGCGTTGTTGCTGTCCGCCCGAGAGGGCGATCGCAGGATCCTCCAGCCGGTCTTTGACCTCTTCCCACAGCGCAGCCAGCTTCAGGCTGCGTTCGACGGCTTCGTCCAGTTTCGCGCGTTGCTTCTCACCGGCGAGTTCCAATCCATAGGTCAGGTTGCCACGAATCGTTAACGGCAGCACAACAGGCCGGGCAAAGACCATGCCTACTTTGCGGCGCAAAGCGATGACGTCAATAGTTGGATCCAGGATATTCTCGCCGTCAATGAGGATGCGACCCGACGAGGCTTTGACTTCGGTCAGGTCGTTGAGACGATTCAGGCAGCGCAGCAGAGTCGATTTCCCGCCGCCGGCAGGACCGAAGAGCACGGTCACCGCTTTCTCGCGAATATTCAGGCTGATGCCGCGCAGGGATTCGGTGCCATCGGCGTATTGAAGCGAGAGGTTTTCGATGACGATTTTGTCTACCATTGTCGCTTTGCCCTTGCTCTTGAGCGGATGACCGTGGCGATCAAGTTCATAGTCAATACAAAGGCGAGCAACACCAGTGCCGTGCCATATTGAATTTGGATCGGCATTTCCGGGACCTGTGTGGAGATCACGAACAAGTGATAGGGTAATGCCATGGTAGCATCAAAGGGGGAATGCGGCAGACGCGGCAGGAAGAAGGCGGCGCCTGTAAAGAGGATTGGCGCGGTCTCTCCGGCAGCGCGCTCCAAGCCGAGAATGACACCGGTGAGGATACCGGGCAGCGCTTCCTTCAAGACGATGCGCCGGATCGTCTGCCAGCGCGTCGCGCCCAGCGAGATGCTCACCGTCCGGAACGCCTGGGGCACCGAGCGTAATGATTCTTCTGCGGTGCTGATGATGACAGGCAGTGTCATGATTGAAAGAGTGAGTGAAGCCGCAAGAATGGATGTGCCGAAATTCAAGAAAAGCACAAAAAGACCCAACCCAAACAATCCATATACAACCGATGGAATTCCGGCAAGATTGATGATCGCAATACGGATTGTGCGAGTGAGAGGAGTATCTGAAGCGTACTCGGACAGATAAACTGCGGCAGCGATACCCAGCGGAACAGAGAAGATGGCTGTGCCAACTGTCAAATAAATTGTGCCGATGATCGCGGGCAAAATACCGCCGGCGCGCATGCCGTCATGCGGAAAGCCTGTCAGGAACTCGAGCGAGATTGCTGGTGCTCCCTGGATCAAAATAAAGAGCACAACCGCCACAATCGGGAGGACGGTTGCAACTGCCATCAGGGTAATGACCGTAAAGCCAATACGCTCGGAATGATGGCGGTTGATGGGCAGGGCGCGCTTCACGACAGAATCCTCTCGGCGCGCTTCTTGGCGCGAAAGACCACCGAGGAGGCTGCGATATTCACGCCCAGGGAGATCAGGAACAACACCATGCCGATGAAGAACAGCACATGGTAATGTGTGCTGCCGCTCGCCACCTCGCCCATCTCCGCCGCGATCGTCGCGGTCATCGTACGTACGGGTGAGAAAAGACTTCCGAGTTTCAAAGCCAGCACCGGGGCATTTCCGGTGACCATCATCACAGTCATCGTTTCGCCGATGGCGCGGCCTACGCCAAGCATGACCGCGGTTAATACACCTGAGCGTGCGGCAGGAAATGTTACGCGCCAAATAGTCTGCCAGCGTGTGGCTCCCAACGCCCAGGCGCCCTCGCGATAGGCGCGGGGTACTGCATCCAGCGCATCTTCAGCAACCGACACGACGGTAGGTACCGCAATTCCGCCCAGAAGCAGGGATCCCGTGAGGGCAGTCAGACCCGTTGGAAGATTCAGAAAGGATCGTAGAAAAGGTGCGAGAACGAGAAACCCAAGAAATCCCAGCACCACAGAAGGAAGTCCACCCAATAATTCAACAAGAGGCTTGAGGATTTCTCGCATCCAACGCGGCGCAATTTCAGAGATATAAACTGCTGTGCCGATCCCAAATGGCACGGCGACCAGCGCCGCACCGATTGTCACAACGAGTGAGCCGGTGATGAGAGGCAAGATTCCGTAGTATTCTTCAATGGGATACCAGCGGATGCTGAAGAGCGAGGAGAGATTTACTTCTGCGAACGTAGGAATGCCTTCGCGCACAAGAAAGAAAAAAATGAGTGCCACAAAGATGATGGCTGAATAACCCGAAGCTTTAATCAAGCGAGTGATGACAAATTCGTGCCAGCTCAGAGATTTTTCCATTTAAGTTTCCCGCGCTCTCTTTACGAAGAGGAATCCGGAGTGACAGGCACAAAACCAAGGTCAGCAACGATCTGCTGTGCTTCTTCCGAAAGGATCCAATCGAGGTATTCCTTGACAGTGCCGGTTGGTTCGCCATCCGTATACATGTAAAGGTCACGCGCAATCGCGTAGGTTTTATCGTTCACCGTTGGAATGGACGGCAATACATACGCGCCGTTTTCTTCCTCAGCGATTGCAATCATCTTTAGATCTTTCGGTACATAGCCAAGCCCGTCGTAACCAATCGCATTCGGGTTCTGACGTACTTCTGCGATAATTCCTTCAGAGGATGGAAGCAATAATGTATCCATCGAGAATAACGTTTTATCTTCCTTGTTGCCCAATCGCAAAACGGTCTCAAGGAAGTATACATGTGTGCCCGAATTTGTTTCGCGGGATAGGCGTACGATGGGCCTGTCTTCCCCACCGACTTCAGACCAGTTGGAAATCTTGCCGCTGTATATATCTGAAATTTGTCTCAAAGTTAGTTGACGAACCGGATTTTCCGGATTGACAATGACAGCGATGGCATCCCGTGCGATAATGTGCTCAACGGGGTCAACTCCATTCGCTTTTGCCTCTGCGATTTCCTCATCCTTTATTTTGCGGGAGGCGTTGGCGATATCCACTGTCCCGTTGATCAGGGAAGCGATTCCCGTTCCCGATCCTCCGCCTGTTACGGAGATACGGACTTCCGGGTGCTCTGCCTGATATTTTTCCGCCCAGGCGAGCGCCAGGTTGACGATGGTATCCGAGCCTTTATTCTCGATATAGGTGGCTGAAGAACCAGATGCGGCCTCAGTTGCTGAAGAAGCAGTGCCGCATGATGTCAAAAAGACAAGCATAAGTATTGTGATGGCAAGCAGAACAAAACGGTTCATTGACCCGAATTATAGCCGAAAGTATTTTGAATGTCATTGACATGATAAAATGCAGGCATGTCCGAAATTCAACCTACTTTCTCTGTTAAAGATCTTGATTTCTACTACGGCTCCTCAAAGGCGCTTTCACAGATCAATATTGAGATCGAGCCCTATAAAGTGACCGCGTTGATTGGTCCATCGGGATGTGGCAAATCCACGTTTTTGCGTTGTCTCAATCGAATGAACGATACGATTGCCGGTACGCGCGTAGATGGCAAAATCCTGTTGAGTGGCAAAGATATTTACGGCGAAAATATGGATGTTGTTACGTTACGGCAGCGAGTAGGCATGGTCTTCCAAAAGCCGAATCCGTTTCCGCAATCCATCTATGACAATGTAGCGTTTGGGCCGCGCGTGATGGGTATGGATGTAAAAATGGATGAAGTGGTGGAAACTTCACTGCGTGCGGCGGCGTTGTGGGACGAAGTGAAAGACGATCTGAAGTCGGACGCCCTGGGCCTTTCGCTGGGGCAGCAGCAAAGACTATGCATTGCACGCGTCATCGCCGTCCAGCCGGAAGTGATCCTTATGGATGAATCCACATCCGCTCTGGACCCCATTGCGACCCTGCATGTTGAGGAGCTGATTGCCGAATTGAAGAAAGAATATACGATCGTGATCGTCACGCACAATATGCAGCAGGCTGCGCGTGTCTCCGATTACACGGGTCTCTTCTGGTTAGGGGAGCTGGTGGAGTTCTCGGACACCAACGATATGTTCACCAAGCCCAAACAGGAGCTGACGGAAGCCTACATTACGGGAAGAATGGGATAGCATTTCCCGACGAAAGCAAAACCGCTGGCAAGCTGCCAGCGGTTTTCTTATCAGCGATTATTCTTCTGCTTTTCCCAGAATTCATCGTCCGTCGATTTGATCTCCGCCATTTCACCGGTAGCAATGAAGATCGTCCGCTCACAGATATTGGTCACGCGATCTGCCACACGCTCGAGGTTGTGAGCTACCCACAGGAGCCAGTTTGCTCGCTCGATGGTCTTGGGGTCCTGGATCACGAACGTCATCAGCTCGCGATAGACCTGGTTATACAGGGCATCTACCTCATCATCGTGCACGGGGATGGTTTTTGCCGTTTCAACATCCTCATTGACGAAGGCGGTCAGTGCCTGGTGGAGCATGTCCACACCGATCTGCGCCATCCGCGGCACGTCGATCAGCGGCTTGAGCAGGGGCGCATCCCCCATGCGCACGTTGATATTGGCGATCCCTTTGGCATAGTCCCCCATACGTTCCAGTTCCGAGATGATCTCCATGCAGGAAGCCAGCAGGCGCAGGTCGTGCGCCATGGGCTGCTGGGTGGCGATCAGGACCATCAGTTTGTTCTCGATCTCAAATCGCTTCATGTTGATCAGCCGGTCGTCATCCAGGATCTTCTGGGCCGCTTTGATATCGCGCTTTTTGAGTGAGTCGACAGAATTCAGGATGGCCTGTTCCACCATGCTCCCCAGCAAAAGTACATCATCCTTGACCTGTTGGATTTCGTGTTCGAACGTCTTACGAAGCATAGGCTCCTCGAATCTCGCTATGTTGGTCATGCTATTATATCTCCAAATCTATCCGAACCGGCCGGTGACGTAATCTTCTGTCCGCTTGTCTTTCGGGTTTGTGAAAATAACCTTTGTATCATCGTATTCAATGACCGTGCCTGAGCGGGTCTGGCGATCTGTAAGCATCATCATCGCGGTGTAATCGGAGGCGCGGGCGGCCTGTTGCATGTTGTGGGTCACGATCACAATGGTGTAATTCTTTTTGAGCTCTTGCATCAGCTCTTCGATCTTGAGCGTCGCGATCGGGTCGAGGGCCGAGGCAGGCTCATCCATCAAGATGACTTGCGGTTGGACGGCCAGCGCTCGTGCAATACACAGCCGCTGTTGCTGCCCGCCTGAAAGCGCCAGCCCCGACTGCTTCAACTTATCTTTGACTTCGTCCCACAGGGCAGCCTGTTGCAAGCAGGATTCCACCAGTTCATCCATTCTCCCCTTAAAGCCATGGATTCGTGCGCCCCACGCAATGTTTTCATAGATGGATTTAGGAAATGGATTCGGCTTTTGAAAGACCATCCCAATCCGGTAGCGAACCTCCACCGGGTCGACGGCCGGTTCGTACAGATTGTCGCCCTCAAAGAGGACTTCGCCCTCGATCCTTGTGCCTGGGGACAATTCATTCATCCGGTTAAAGGCACGCAGCAGTGTGCTTTTGCCACAGCCCGATGGGCCAATGATGGCAGTGATCTTGTGCCGTCGAATGGTGAGATTTACGTTCGTTACTGCTTGAAAATCACCGTAATAGATGCCAAGACCTTTCGTCTCGAGCACGTGTTTTGCGTTTTGAGGATTGGCGAGTGGTTGTGCCATGGTGACCAGTTCCTGCTGTTGTTCGCTGCGTCGCCCTCGCGGACGGCGTAGAATATTTTGGATTTCCATCTTAGTATTTCCTGCTGAAGCGATTGCGCAGCACGATCGCGGACGCGTTCAGGCTGAGCAAGATAATGAGCAAAACAAGGATGGCTGCCGCAGCCAGGCTGCGGAACTCATCCTGTGGACGTGAGGTCCACTGGTAGATCTGAATGGGCAGGGTTGTGAATTTCGAGAACGGCGAGGACGGATCGAAGCTGATCGCCGTGGAAGCGCCCACCACTACCAGGGGCGCTGTCTCGCCGATGGCGCGCGAGATGGCGAGGATCGTCCCGGTCAGGATGCCCGGCATGGCGT